>JALFHA010000178.1 GCA_022776785.1 Clostridiales bacterium
ATATGACGAAGCCCTTCAACATTCTGGAGGTCAAGGCGCGCATCAAGTCCATCTTCCGGCGCAGCCACCCCGTGCAGGAGGAGATGGAGGAGCGGCGCGTTCTTCGCGTGCACGATCTGGAGGTCAACTGCCAGAGCCGCACGGCGACGCTCGGCGGTCAGAATGTGCGCCTGACGGCCAAGGAGTTTGACCTGCTCAAGCTGCTCATCACCCACAGGGGCAAGGTCTACAGCCGCGAGGCACTGTTGGAGGCCGTCTGGAAGTACGACTACATGGGCGATATGCGCACGGTGGACGTGCATATCCGCCGCCTGCGCGAGAAGATCGAGCGGGATACCTCCAAGCCCGAGTTCATCCTGACCAAGTGGGGAGTGGGTTACTATTTTACAGACGAGGACTAACCCCTTCTACTCCGTCCGCACCAAAATCATCATCGCTCTCCTGTTGGTCATCGGCGCGTCCTTCTATCTGGTCGCGGTCACGACGATCAGGCTGGTCGGCGATTCTCTTTTTGAGCAGACCATCCGGCAGGAGATGACCAGCGTCACGGAGCTCTCCGAGACGCTGGGGGAGCGGCTTGCCGGCGAGACGGCGGATGCCTTCTATGTCCGGCTGCTTCAGGCGGCCCGCCAGTGCGGCGGCCGCCTTTTGGTCATTGACCGGGACGGCAAGGTGACGTTTGATACCTTTGACGAGCGCTGCGGCACGCGGCTGGCGCTCTCCGAGGTCTTTTCTGTGCTGGACGGCAGCGCCAGCGGGGACTATGGCTTCCACAGGCAGGCGCAGCAGGACGGCGGGGAGACGTGGCGCGGCTGCTTCGTTTCGGCGCTGGGCGGCGGGGCGGAGGGCGCGCTGGTGCTGCTCGTCTCCGTGCAGGAGACGGTCGATTCCCTGCATGCGCTGCGCAACAGGATGACCGCCATCTTCGCGCTGGCGCTCTCCGCCGTGCTGCTGCTGGCCGGTGTGATCTCCGGCTGGGTGACAAAGCCCGTCCGGGAGCTGAGCGCGGGCATCGAGCGCATGGCCCGCGGTGACTACCAGCACCGCGTCCACGTCCCCGGCAGAGGGGAGATGGCGCAGCTCGCCGAGGCGTTCAACCAGATGAGCGAGCAGGTGCACAGCCTCGACGAGGCGCGCAACCAGTTCGTCTCCAACGCCTCACACGAGCTGAAAACCCCGCTGGCGACGATCAAGATCCTCGTGGAATCCATGATGTATCAGGACGATATGGATCCGGAGCTGCGCCGTGAGTTCCTCGGCGATGTGGACAAGGAGATCGACAGGCTCTCCTCGGTGGTGGGCGACCTGCTGACGCTGGTGCATATCGACAGCCACAAGCTCAAGCTCAGGCGCGAGCGGATGATCCTCTCGGATACGGTGCGCGAATCCGTGCAGCGGCTGACCCCGCTGGCGCAGAAGAGAAAGCAGACCGTCGAGCTGCGCATCGAGGACGACTGCGAGATGTTTGCCGACCCGGGCAAGCTGGCGCAGGTGTGCTACAACATCATCGAAAACGCGAGCAAGTATACGCCCGACGGCGGCAGCATTACCGTGCATCTGCGCAGGGAAGGGCGAGACGCCGTGCTGGATATCGCCGATACGGGCGTGGGCATTCCGCCGGAGGACGTGCCGCACGTCTTTGACCGCTTCTACCGGGTGGACAAGGCGCGCTCGCGCGATACCGGCGGCACGGGGCTGGGGCTGTCCATCGTGCAGCAGATCGTGCGCCTGCACGCGGGCTCGGTGACGGTGCAGTCGGAGCTGGGCAAGGGCACGACCTTCACCGTGCAGCTCCCTGTGAAGTGACGGCGATACGGTCGATTTCTGGAAGAATCAGGCGCACAGCGCAGAAAGGGAGGCTGCCTTGCTGTGAAGAAAATCGTATGCTGCCTGCTGCTGGCGCTGGTGCTGACCGTGCTGACGCAGCCGCAGGTCATCGAAAGCCTCATCGGCGCGGCGCGCGGCCTTCTGCCGGGCGGCGAAGCCGGGGAGATGCAGGAGCAGAGCTTTTCGCATCAGATGAGCGGCGCCACGGTCAGCGATACGCTGGAGGTGACGCTCTACTACCGTTATGGAAAGACGGGGATGCTCGGCGCGCAGCGCGCTCAGCTCGATATCACACGCGAGGAGACCGTCGCCCGCAGCATCGTGGAGCGGCTGGTCGAGGGGCCGGACGATGCGCATGACCGCCTGAGCGGCGTGTTCGCGCCGGGCACGCAGGTGATCTCCGTCACGGGCGAGGGCAAGACGGCGTTTGTCACGCTCAGCCGCGCGTTTCTCGGCGCGCCGCAGGGCGCGCCCGCGGACTGGGAGGATTTGGAGCAGTGGCAGGACGAGGCGGCGCTGCGCAGGACGCTGGCGGTACAGTCCATCGCGCTGGCGCTGACGGAGGACGGGCGCTATCAGCGGGTGCAGGTGCTGCTGGCCGATACCGACGACGACATGCCGGAGCGCATCCCGCTGGCGTGGTTTGACCGGACGCAGACGAGCATGGCGACGGTGCTCGGCGCGTGCGCGCGGGACGAGGCGATCCTACTGACGCCGGGCAGCGCGATGGAGCTGATTCTCGGTGCATGGCAGGCGCGCGACTGGGAGACGCTGTACGCGATGACGGCGGCGGACGAGGGAGAAACGGCGTTGACCCTGACCGCGTTTGTCTCGCTGATGCGCGAGCGGGACGTCTCCCTGCTGAGCTGGCAGGCGACGGAGGGGACGGTTTCCCCCGACGGGCAGCGCGCGACGGTCGTGCTCGACGCACAGATTCGCGCGGCGAACGGCGGAGACGCGGAGATTGCGCGAGAGAGTGTGCCGCTTGTGCGCGTGCAGGATAACTGGACGATGACGATGGACACGCTCACGTCGCTGATGATTCGGGACTGACGCGTGGAAAGGCAGGAACGCGATGAACACAGGAAGAGCGGGACGCCTGGTGCTGCTGCTTGCCGCGCTGGCGCTGCTGCTGTGCGGCTGCGCCGACGGCGTGCAGGAGCGGCCCATGGCCGACCTGTCGCAGCGGCCGATGGCGGCGGACAAAAACGCGCCCGCACAGGACGAGAGCGAGCGCAGAACCGGGACAGTTCTGCTGTATTTCCTCAGCGAAAGCGGCACTTCGCTCGTTCCCGTGCCGCGCGCAGTGACGGCGGAGAGCGGCGAGAGCTTGGCTTCGGCGGCTCTGCGCGCGCTGCTGGACGGCCCCTATACTGATGAGGCGGAGAAGTATGGCGTGCAGTGGCCGGAGATGAACGCCTCCGCCAGCGTACAGCGGCTGGAGTGCTCCGGCAGTGTTGCGACGGTCGATCTGCCCGCGCGCGTGCGCGAGCTGCCGCAGGAGCAGATCTTCTCCATCAGGCAGGCGGTGACCAATACGCTGACGGAATTCTCGGAGATTTCCTATGTCAATGTGCTCATCGGCGGGCGCGAGGAGGGGCTCGACCTCGGCGCGAGCGTGCCCGTGGGCACGATGACCCGCGCGAGCGATCTCGACGTGGCCGCGCAGTACAGCCTGCTCAACGCACAGCGGCAGGGCGGCGCGGGCTTCACGCGGCTGACGACGCTCTATCTGCCCTCCGAGGACGGGAAGATGCTCCTGCCGCAGGTGCGCAGCGTGACCTTCGCGCAGAATACGCCCATCGAGGTGCTCTATACGATGCTGGGCGAGCTGAGCCGGGCCTCCGGGGATGACCTGACGCACGGCGGCGTGCCCGCGCCGCTGCGCTGCCTTTATGAGATGCCCGAAATCGTCCGCACGGAGGATGGCGCCTACCGCGCCATCGAGCTGCGCTTCGGCGTGAGCCTTAACGAGGCGCTTGAGGAAGCCGGATTGACGCGCGCCATCTATCTCGCCATGCTGACCGATACGCTGATGGGCATTGTGCCCGGCGTGGAGGGCTTGCAGGTGTTCATCGGCGAGGAGCGGGTGACGGAGCTCTCCACAGAGCAGACGCCGGACAGCACGGCGATTGTGCTCGAAGGTGCTCTTGCGATACGCGACGCGTTTGGCGCATTCATCGGCGCGCCGTGCACGCTTTACGCCGGAACAGAGGACGGCAGGCTGCGGCGTGTTCGCCGGGTCATCGCCCAGAGCGGGCAGGACGACCTGCGGGCGCGGCTCGTGCGGCTGATGGCGCTCTCGCAGGAGGAGGGCGTGTTCGCTCTGCCCGAGGGCCTCGGCGGCGAGGATGTGCTGGCGGTGGCCTCGGACGGAGAGGAGATTCGCGTCAACCTGTCCGCACGCTTTGCCCGTGCGCTTGAAGCGCTCTCCGCGCAGCAGGCGCGCGTGGCCGTCTACGCGATGGTCAATACCCTCACAGAGGGCGGGGGCGCGCAGCGCGTGCGATTCTACTTTGAAGGCAGCCAGATGGAGTCGGAGCTGGGCGGTCTGGAAATGCGGGGAGCCTTTGCACGCAATCCCGGCATGGCGGCGGGGACGGAGGAATGAAATTGTGAATCAGTGGGCATTTTTTGACGAGCTCAAGGCGGGCACGGTGCGCAATGTCTATCTGTTCTACGGGCCGGAGGATTTCATCCGCCGCAGCGCGATGGCGGCGCTGCAAAAGAAGACGCTGTTCCCGGGGCTGGAGAGCATGAACTGCACGACGCTCAGCGCGCCGACGGCGCAGCAGGTCATCGAGAGCTGCGAAACCCTGCCGATGATGAGCGAAACCCGCATGGTCATCGTGCGGGACTGCGCGCTGCTTTCCGCGGGCAAGGCGAAGGATGAGGCGCAGGAGAGCGCCGCGCTGTGTGATTACCTGCCGCGCGTTCCTCAGACGACGTGCCTCGTCTTTGACGCGGGCGCAGCGGTAGACAAGCGCAAGAAGCTCTCGCAGGCGCTTGTCAAGCTGCCGGGCGCGGTGAGCTTTGACACGCTGGACGACGCGAGCCTGAACAAGTGGATGAATCAGCAGCTCCGCTCGCTGGGCAAGCGCATGGACAGGACGGCCTGCGAGGCGCTGGCCTTCCAGAGCGGGCGCGACCTGACGCTGCTCTCAGGCGAGCTGGCGAAGCTGGCGGCTTACTGCGGTGAGCGGGAGGAGATCACCTGCGCGGACGTGGAGGCCGTCGCCACGCGCACGGCGGAGAGCACCGTCTTTGCCATGGCCGACGCGCTCTCCGAGGGCAAGGCGAGCGAGGCGCTGGGGCTGCTTGGCGACCTGCTAGCGGCCGGGGAATCGCGCCTTGGCATCCTGGCGATGATTACGCGCCACTACCGCCAGCTGATGTACCTGTGCGCGCTGCGCGATGCGCGCGCGCCGCAGGCGCAGATGGCCAAAGAGCTGGGCGTGCCCACCTTTGCGGCGGGCAGGCTGCTGCGTCAGGCGGGGAAGCGAACATATGAGCAGATGCGCGCCTGCGTGGAGCTGTGCGTGCAGACGGATTACGACATCAAGAGCGGCGTATCGCGCGAGGATGCGGCGCTTTTCCGCCTGATGATGAAGCTGCTCGGCCAGAAATGAAGCCCGACTGACCGCGCAAAAAATCCCTTCCGGCATAGGATGATGCGGGAGGGATTCTGAATGAGACGAAGAAATAAACGTCAAACGCGTTTTTGCTGCGATGGCGTCGCCTTTGAGCGCGCGCTGATGCCGATTGAGGCGGCTATGCTCCCTGCGCAGGAGCGCAGAGGCATGGGCGCGCTCGCGTATCTGAGGGAGCAGACCGAGGCGAGCTTCAGCGGCAGAAGATCTGCGTCAGATAGATGCTGCCGCCGTCCGACGCGATGCCCACGCCGAAGCGGGTGTAGCGGCTGCTGAGCACATTGCGCCTGTGCCCCGGCGAGGAGAGAAACGCGGCCTGCGCCTTTTCCACGTCGCGGTGATGGGCGATGTTCTCCCCCGCGGCTTCAAACGCGTAGCCGAAGGCGGAGAGCATGGACCGCACGTCGCCGTAGGTGGGGGAGGTGTGCGCAAAGTACCGGTTGTCGCGCATGTCCTCGGATTTGATGCGCGCGATGCGGCAGAGGGCCGGATCGAGCGTCAGGGCAGGCAGGCTGTAGCGCGCCCGGTCGGAATTCACAAGATTTCCTGCTGTCTGCTCTTGCGCGGACAGAGAAGCTGATGTATAATGTGCGTCGAGCGCGGCATAGGCCGAGGGCGCGAGCCCCGGCGCAAGCGTCAGCGCCAGGGCGCAGAGGGCGCCTGCCGCAAGCCTTGACAGGCGGGGGATATGTAAGTGTTGCTTCATGGGTGAACCTCCTTGTTTGTCCTTGGAAAAGCGACGCCCGTCTCCCCGGCAGTGTAACGCATCGCGCAGGAGAGGCGCAACCAAAATGGCAGGGCATTGCCATGACAATATATGTGAATCATACGGAAATCAGGAGGATTGGCCTATGGGCTTTATCAAGTGTCCCCGGTGTGAGCTCAACTATATCCGGGAGGAGGAGCAGTATTGCTCCGTTTGCAAGCGTGAAATGAAGGGCGAGGCCCACGACGACCCCTTTGAGCTGTGCTCCATCTGCAACGAGAACCCCGTGATGCCGGGCAAGGACGTGTGCTACCTCTGCTACAAGGAGATGAGCCAGCAGCAGGGCCTGCGCAGCGACGTGATTGAGGAGCCCGAGGCCCCCGATGTCAGCAGCCTTGACATGGAGGATGTCTCCGAAATGGACGAGATCGAGCTGGATTCCCTGCCCGGGGAGATTCCCGAGGAGATCGGCGAGCAGATCTCCCTGGAGGAGGAGAAGAGCAAGGAAGAGGCCGAATGCGAGGAAGACGAGGAAGAGGAAATCTGACCTGCCGCCTGACGCGGCTGCGTGTGAGCGGGAGGCAAGCATGAACATCTTTGCTATCGGCGATCTGCATCTGCCGGGAGGCGATACAAAGCCGATGGATGTGTTCGGCCCGCACTGGGAAAACCACTTCGAGCGCATCAGCGAGGATTGGCGCGCGCGCGTGGGCGGGGAGGATGTGGTTCTCCTGCCCGGCGACCTCTCCTGGGCGATGCAGCTGGAGGCGGCGCTTGCTGACCTGCGGCAAATCGGCGCTCTGCCCGGAAAAAAGCTCATCCTGCGCGGCAATCACGACTACTGGTGGTCCTCGCTGACGCAGTTGCGCGCGCAGCTTCCCGAGGGGATGCACGCCATCCAGAACGACGCCTGCGAGGTGGGCGGCGTGGTCTTCTGCGGCACGCGGGGCTGGATGATCCCGCCCGCCGGCGGCGCGCAGGAGCAGGATGAGAAGCTCTATCGCCGCGAGGCCATGCGGCTGGAGATGTCCCTTCAGGCTGCGCAGAGGCTGGCGAAGGGGCGCCGTATTGTGGCGATGATGCACTATCCGCCGCTGCTGCCGGAAAACCTGCGCGGGGGAACGGCCTTCACGCAGCTGATGAGCGCCTACGGCGTGAGCCGCTGCGTCTACGGCCATCTGCATGGGCCGAGTGTGCAGCGCGGCTTCTGCGGGGAATACGGCGGCGTGCGCTATGACCTCGTCTCCTGCGACGCGCTGGGCTTCCGGCTGCGGGAGATCACCGGGGCGGACTGACGGACGCATAAAAAGTTTGGACACCTTAACGCTTTGCCCAATGCGGCAGAGCGTTTTTTCGCTTGTCGGAAGGAATTCAAGCCCGGTCTCATACTGACTTGCACTTAAAAGCTCGAATATAAGCGCGAAGCGAAGAAGGGAGTTTGAGGGATGAAATCCCTCAAGCAGGTTTGGAGCCGCAACCTGCCGCCGCCTGTGGCGGAAGCAGGCAGGCGAAGGCTGGAAACCGCAAGGAGCGCCTTTGGCGCGACTATGCGGGTTTCCCGGATCGGCAACCCAATGCATCCCATTGATAAAGAATTTTTGCAAAGTAGTCAGGGAGCGAAGCGAGGCCTGACGGTGAGTTCTTGACAGACCAACGAGAAAATCGGAAGAAATACTATAATCGAAAAATAGTATCAAAGGCAGGAATACAGGAGAGCACGGGCTTTGCGCAAGGCGGAGCCTGTGCTTATTTCTTTCTGCACTGAATAGATAAAAAACATCTGCAATTCTGTGCTATCAGAAAATGGACCGGGCGAACCGTCATTATGTTACGCAAATGTTACGAGGGTTTGACCGATTTATCAGAATCTTCATCGGACAGGTGCTTGAAAAGTGGTGCTAAATGGTGTAAAGTAATGTGGAAAGGGTGGAAAGTGGATGATTTCGGGAAGGAGGGATGCGGTTCATGGCTCATGCGGCGTTTTCAGGCTCGTTTGACCACTCGCTGGATGGCAAGGGCCGCGTCATCATTCCCGCTTCCTTCCGCGAAGCCCTCGGAGAGGATTTCACCATCACCATCAATCCCAACAAGACCGCCGTGGCGATTTACCCCAAGGAGGTCTGGGACAGGCAGCTCGAGCGCCTGTCCCGCATCAACCCGATGGACAGGGTTGGCCTGCAATATGAGCGATACCTGATGAGCGTCTCCTTTTCCGGCAACAGCATGGACGCGCAGGGCCGCGTGCTGATTCCGGCCAAGCTGCGCGCCAAAATCGGCCTGACGCGCGATATCGTGTTCGTCGGCCTCAACCAGACCATCGAAATCTGGGATGCCGAGACCTACGCCAGGGTGGAGGCGGAGACGGAGGAACAGTTCGACACGCTGGCGGACTATGTTTACCAGAAGTACCCGGAATGACGGCTGCCTGACTTGCGGCGGCTTTTGAACGGCCCCAGCCGGCTTTTGAATGGTTCTTGAAGGAAGGGCGGGTGAATACACTGATGACGGGCACAAGGAGCGCGCGCGGGCGGTATTCCGCGGCGGGCTATACACATACGCAGACGGAGCAGGGCGGCAAGCAGGGCGAGCTGTATATCGCCAGCGTGCCGGCGGGCTCCGCGCAGGAGGAGCTGCGCGACCTCAATCGGGTCGGCTATCAGGCGGAGCGCCCGTGGCGCCAGACGCCGGAGCCCCTCTTTGAGCAGAGCGCGGCCGACGCGGCGGCGGAGATGCCCGCAGGGACGGTCGTGCGCAGGAGCAAGGCAAAGAGCCGCGCGGCGTCCGGGGCCGCCCAGAGGCACAGGGATATCGCCGCGTGCATCGTGCTCGGCTGCGCGGTGCTGATGATCGTCGCCATGTGGGGGCAAAAGATGGTGCAGGGTGTGAGCATCCAGCGCGACATCGAGATGTACCAGGCGAAGACCGTCGAACTGGAGAAGGAGAACGAGAAGCTCTCTCAGCAGCTCGAGCTGGCCAAGGATGGCGAGCGCATCCGCAATCTGGCGCAGAACAAGCTGGGGATGCTCCGCCCGGAGCGGGCGCAGAGCCAGACCATCTACATCCAGAATGCCGCAGATGTGCGAAAAGAGCAGGCACAGGAACAGGAGCCGTCCAAGCTCGGGTTTTTGGATCTGATGCTGGGGCTGCTTGACATGCTCAATATCGGGGAGTGAGACGGCTTGCATTCAGCGGGGGCCACTGTACGAAAGCGGCTGGTCCTGCTGGGATGCGGGTTCTTTCTCCTCTTTCTTTGCGTGGCGGCGCGGCTGTTCAATTTGCAGATTCTGCGCTCGCAGGAGCTGACGGAGCGCGGCGTGCGCCAGTGGACGCGCAGCGGCGTGGTGGCCGCCCGGCGCGGGGATATCGTGGACACGAAGGGCAGATTGCTGGCGCAGTCTGTCACCAGCTTCATCGTCAGCGCGCGCACAAAGGACGTGACTGACCCGGACGGGCTGGCCGAGGTGCTCGAGCGCGAGCTGGGCATCTCCGCCGAGACGACGAAGAAGAAGCTCACAGGAACGAACGCCGCCTCCGTCACGCTGGCGCGGCAGGTCTCCCGCGAGGATGCGGATAGGCTGCGCGCTCTGCGGATGGAGGAAAATTCTGCCGATGCAGACAAACTGCGCGGATTGGTATTTGACGAAGACGTGAGCAGGTGGTATCCTATGGGTACCCTGCTTGCGCAGGTGCTGGGGCTGTGCAATGTGGACGGCGTCGGCCAGAGCGGGCTGGAGCTGGTCTATGAGGATGTGCTCGCCGGCGAGCCGGGGCGCATCGTCACCGAGGTGGACGCGCGGGCGCGGACGCTGCCCGACGGCGTGACGCAGTATGTACCTGCCAAGGCGGGCAAGACCATCCGCCTGACGATCGACCGAGAGGTGCAGGCCGCTGTGGAGCGGGCCGTGCGCGAGTGCGCGCAGGTCAATCAGGCGCGGGCCGTGCAGGCCATCGTGATGGACGTCAACACCGGCGCGGTGCTGGCGATGGCGATCTACCCGACCTACGATCCGGCCGACCCGCCCCGCGAGGATGCGGAGAAGCTGAACGAGCTGATGCGCATCACGACGCTCAGCGACGTCTACGAGCCGGGCTCGACCTTCAAAATGCTCACGGCCTCGGCGGCGATTGACTGCGGCGCGACCAACCCGCAGGAGGGCTTCTTCTGCTCGGGCAGGATCACGGTGGACGGCAGCACGGTGCGCTGCTGGGGCGCGCCGCACGGCGCGGAGACGATGAAGAAGGCGCTTCAAAACTCCTGCAACCCGGTGTTCACGCAGCTTGCCCTGCGGCTGGGCACGGATCGGTTCTACCGGTACCTGCACGCATTCGGGCTGGGCAAGGCCACGGGCATCGACCTCTACGGCGAGGCGTCGGGCATTCTCATCGCTGGGAACAAGGTCAAAAACGTCGATCTGGCGCGCATCGGCTTTGGGCAGAGCGTGGCGGTGACGCCGATTCAGATGATCACCGCGGCGTGCGCCGTGGTTAACGGCGGGCGGCTGATGAAGCCATATCTGGTGGAGGCCATACTGGATGAAAACGGCTCGGAGCTTGAGACCGTCAGCCCGACGGTCGTATCCAACCCGATTTCGGAGGCGACCAGCGCCACGATGCGTGAGCTGCTTGCAAGCGTCGTCTCCGAGGGCGGCGGCAAGAACGCGCGGGTGGACGGCTGGAGCGTCGGCGGCAAGACCGGCACGGCGCAGATTTACAAGAACGGCAAGATCGAGCGCAATCTGCACATCGGCTCCTTCGTGGGCTTTGCCCCCGTGGAGGAGCCGGAGGTCGCGGTGCTGGTGATCGTGGATGAGGCGCAGGTGCGCCCGGATTATGGCGGAACGACGGCCGCGCCCTTTGCCGCGCAGATCTTCTCGGAGATTCTGCCGCTGCTGGGCGTGCCCAAGACGGATGAGAGCGAAAAGCGCGCGCAGGTGACGATGCCCGATGTGACCGGCATGGACGTGCTTGACGCCAGGGCCATCCTGCGCGAACAGGGAATCGACAGCGTGACCGACGGCACGAGCCAGCAGGTGACGGGGCAGCTGCCCCCTGCGGGCACGAGCGTGCCGGAGGGCTTCTGTGCGATGCTCTATGTGACCGGGGTGAGCGCGCCCACAGCGGAGGACTACGCGCAGGTGCCCGACGTGCTGGGGCTGCCCATGCGAGAGTGCGCGCAGGCGCTGCGCGAGAGCGGCCTTGAGATGCAGGCGCAGGGCGACGGGCTGGCCGTGCGCCAGAGCCCGGCGGCCGGCTCCTACGCGCCGGAGGGAAGCACCGTGACGGTGACCTTTGAAGAGCCCTGACCGGGAGAAGCGAATATGATGCGAGCGCCTGCGCGCGGGGCTGTGCCTTGCGAAAGCGGAGCGGGCGCGGACTGATCCATACAAACTGCAACATGAACCCGCAATACTGGAGGAATGACGATGAATCTTGCGACATTGACAGAGGGAATGCCGGAGCTGGTGGAGATCATCGGCGATCGGGAGGCGCCCATCGATACGCTGACGGCGGATTCCCGGGCGAAATGCGAAAACGGCCTGTTCTTCTGCATCAGGGGAGGACGTGTGGATGCGCACGATTTCGCGCCGCAGGCGCTTGCCAACGGCTGCACGGCGCTGGTGGTTGAGCGCAGACTGGAGCTCCCCTGCCCGCAGGTGGTCGTCACCGACGTGCGCGCCGCGATGACGCGCATCGCCAGCGCGTTCAACGGCCACCCTGAGCGCAGAATGCGCCTGGTGGGCGTGACGGGCACCAAGGGCAAGACGACCACCACCTATCTGCTCAAGAGCATTCTGGAGGCGGCGGGCATCTCCTGCGGTATCATCGGCACGACGGGCTGCATCGCCGGAAACACGAAGCTGCCCAGCCACCTGACGACCCCTGACCCGATTGAGATGTTCAGCATCCTGCGCATGATGGCGGACGCCGGCGTGCAGGTGGTGTGCATGGAGGTCTCCGCGCACGCGCTGTATCTGCGCAAGCTGGTGGGCGTGACCTTCGAGGCCGCAGCCTACACCAACCTCTCGCAGGATCACCTCGACTTCTTCGGCACGATGGAGAATTACTTCCGCGCCAAGTGCCTGCTCTTTTCGAGCAACATGGCGCGCAACGCCGCCGTCAATGTCGATGAGGAAACGGCGGAGCAGGTCTGCGCCGAGCTCTCCTGTCCGCTGCTAACCTACGGCATCAGCGGGCAGGCCGACCTGTTCGCGCGCGACATCGAGATCACCGAGACGGGCGTATCGTTTACGCTCAATCTGCGCAATCTGCATACTGAGCGGGTTCACCTGCTGCTCACGGGCATGTTCAACGTCTACAATGCGCTGGCGGCTGCGGCGTGCGCGCTGATTCTGGGCGTATCGCTGGCGGACATCCGTGCGGGGCTGGAGGCCGTCGTCAGCGTGCCCGGGCGCGTCGAGATGCTCGGCACGGCAACGCCGTACCGGATGATCCTCGATTACTCGCACTCGCCGGACGCGCTTTCCAACATCCTGCGCACCGTGCGCGAGTTCTGCCGCGGCCGGCTGATTCTGGTCTTCGGCTGCGGCGGCGACCGCGACAAGGGAAAGCGCCCGATGATGGGCGAAATCGCGGGCAGGCTGGCGGATTATTCCATCCTCACCAGCGACAATCCGCGCTATGAGGACCCAATGGCGATCCTTGCGGCCATCGAGCGGGGCATACAGCCCACGGGCGCGGAGTATGAGGTCATCGAGAACCGGCGCGACGCCATCCGTCAGGCGATGGAGATCGCCGTCGGAGGGGACATCATCGTGCTGGCGGGCAAGGGCCACGAGACGTATCAGGAGATCGCGGGCGTGCGCCATCCCTTCGACGAGAAGAGCGTGGTCGCGGAGCTCCTCGAGGAAATGAAGCAGGAGAACCCGAGCTGACCCGCCGGGCGCAAGGCCGCGCGGCGGAGGAAAAAACGAATTCGGAGGAATGAACCATGCAAAGGATGCTGCTGACCCTGCTGCTCGCGTTCGCCGTGGGCGCAGTGCTGGGCAAGCTGCTGCTGCCCGTGCTCCACAGGCTCAAATTCGGGCAGAACGTCTATGAGCTGGCGCCAGAAAGCCACAAGAAGAAGCAGGGCACGCCCACGATGGGCGGACTGGTGATCGCCGGGGCGGCGATTCTGACCGCGCTGGTGATGAACGACTACAGCGAGCCGCTGGGACAGAACATGCTGCTGGCCATGCTGCTCATGGCGCTTGGCAACCTGTGCATCGGCTTCGCGGACGACATGACGAAGATCCGCCGCGGCAAGAACGGCGGCCTGACCCCCAAGCAGAAGATGTTCTTCCAGACCATTCTGGCGCTGGCGTTCTCGACCTACTGCTACTTCCATCCGCAGGTGGGCTCGGTGATTGAGGTGCCGTTCCTGCGCGTTCAGTGGGATTTGGGCATCCTCTATATCCCGGTCATGATGTTCATCATCGTGGGCACGACCAACAGCGCCAACCTGCTCGACGGCCTCGACGGCCTGCTCACCAGCGTGTCGATGGTCGATTTCCTGACGCTGGCGGTTCTCGCCGCAGCGGCGGGGCTCTCCGGCCTCGGCGCGGGCTGCGCGGCGCTGTGCGGCGGCTGCATGGCGTTCCTGATGTACAACGCCTATCCGGCGAAGATGTTCATGGGCGACACGGGCTCCATGTTCATCGGCGGCGCGGTGGTGGCGGCGGCCATGCTGATGCGTCAGCCGCTGATTCTGGTGCTCATCGCATTCTGGATGCTCATGTCCAGCGTGTCGGACATCATCCAGATCACCTACTTCAAGGCGACGCACGGCAAGCGCATCTTCAAGATGGCGCCGATTCATCACCACTTCGAGCTGTGCGGGATGCACGAGGTGAAGATTGTCGCCATGTACATGGTGACGACGGCGGCGCTGTGCGCGCTCACGCTGCTGGGCGTGCTCTGATGCGCGACAAGGACAAATGGAGGCGAAACCAGCCATGAACGTCAGGGATAAGCGTGTGATGGTCTGCGGCATGGCGCGCAGCGGCATTGCGGCGGCGAAGCTGCTGTGCGAGCGCGGCGCGCAGGTCACCATCAGCGACATGAAGCCGGAGGAGGCCTTCGGCGGCGCGCTCGATGAGCTGCGCGCGCTGGGCTGCATCTTTGCGCTGGGCGAGGAGCCGCAGGCGCATCTGCCGGGGCAGGAGCTGCTGGTGATCAGCCCGGGTATCGCGTGGGCCAAGCCCTTCGTACAGCAGGCGCTGGCGATGGGCATTGAGGTCATCGGCGAGCTGGAGCTGGGCGCGCGCATGACGCGCGGCACGCTCGCGGCCATCACCGGCACCAACGGCAAGACGACGACCACCACGCTGACGGGCGAGATCCTGCGCGCAACGGGGCGCACGACGCACGTCGTGGGCAACATCGGCTACCCGATCACCGCGACGGCGGGCATCTCAAAGAACGACGACGTGACCGTCGCGGAGGTCAGCTCCTACCAGTGCGAGGGCATCAGTCGCTTCCATCCGAAGGTCGGCGCGGTGCTCAACATCACGGAGGATCACATTGCCCGCCACGGCTCGATGGAGACGTACATCGCCATGAAGCGGCGCATCTTCGCCAACCAGACGGCGCAGGACGTCGCCGTGTTCAACTACGACGACGCGACCTGCCGCGAGATGGCAAAGGGGCTCAGGAGCCACATCGCGTGGTTCTCGCGCAAAGAGAGCGTGCCCTACGGCGCGTATGTGGAGGACGGCTACATCGTCCTGCGCATGGGCGAGCGCATGGAGGCCGTCTGCCGGACGGACGAGGTGCGCATCCCCGGCGCGCACAACCTCGAAAACGCGCTGGCCGCCGTGTGCATCACCGGCGCGCTGGGCGTGAGCGCGGAGACGATGCGCGAGGTGCTGCGCACCTTCAAGGGCGTGGAGCACCGCATCGAGACCGTGCGCGAGCTGGACGGCGTGACGTGGATCAACGACTCGAAGGGGACGAACGTCGATTCCACGCAGAAGGCCATCGCCACCATGACGCGCCCGACGGTGCTCATCCTTGGCGGAAGCGACAAGGGCGTCTCCTTTGACCCGCTGGCTGAGACGATTCGCTCCGCGCCGCTCATCGAGCACTGCGTGCTCATCGGCGATACGGCGGAGGCAATCCGTCAGGCGCTTGAAAGGGCGGGCTATACCGCCGTCACGATGACGGGCTACGACTTCGACCTCTGCCTGCAAACCTGCCGGGAAAAGGCCAGGCAGGGCGGCTGCGTGCTGCTCTCCCCGGCGTGCGCGAGCTTTGACATGTTCAGCGACTATGAGCACCGCGGCAGGGTGTTCAAGGAAAAGGTGAACGCGCTGGTGTGATGCGCTTCGCCCTCGGCTGCGAAAGAGAAGAAAATTCCGGCGGCCTGAGGGAGGAGTGCTCTGTGCGTTTTTTTGACAGGGAAGGGCGGAGCGTGCGTGCCTGCGACAAGCGCGTCGTCGCGCTGATGATCGTGCTGCTGATAATGGGGCTGACAACGCTGTTCAGCGCAACCTACTACCAGCGCACGGCGAGCGGGGACGCGCTTTCCGCTGTCAAAAAGCAGCTCATCGGTGTGGCGCTGGGCGCGGCCGCGTGCGCGGCGCTTTCCCATGTACCCTACCGCGTCTACCGCGACAGGCGGGTGACGCTGGGGCTGCTGGCCGTGAGCGCGCTGCTGCTGGTGCTGGTGATCATCCCGGGCGTGGGCGTGAGCATCAACGGCTCGCGCCGCTGGCTGAATATCCTCGGGCTGAGCATGCAGCCCTCTGAGCTTGCCAAATACGCCATGGTTATCTTCATGGCGGGCGCCCTTGACCGGCGCTCCCATGCGCTGGGCAGCCTCTTTGGCGGCGTGCTGCCGCTGCTGCTCGTGCCGGGGGTGATGTTCCTGCTGATTCTGGAGCAGCCGAACCTCTCCACAGGTGGCACGATTCTCATCTGCGCGCTCATCATGCTGTTCTGCGCGGGCCTGAAAAAGCGCCATCTGGCGCTTTTGAGCGTCATGGGGCTGTGCGTGGGCGCCTTCTACGCGTGGAGCGCGCCCTACCGCCGGGAGCGGCTGCTCTCCTTCCGCGACCCGTTCGCCAAGATGAGCGACGAGGGCTACCAGCTCTCGCAGTCGCTCATCGCGCTGGGCTCGGGCGGGCTGCTGGGCATGGGGCTGGGGCAGGGCAAGCAGAAGTTCGCCTACCTGCCCTATCCTGAGTCGGACTTCATCTTCGCCATCGTGGGCGAGGACTTCGGGCTCATCGGCTGCCTGACGGTGGTGGCTGTCTTTGCGGCGTTCGTCTTCTGCGGGCTGCGGGTGAGCCTGTCCTGCCCGGACCGATATGGCTGCCTGCTGGGCGCGGGCATCACCTCGATGATCGGGATGCAGGCGTTCATCAACATGGGCGTGGTGACGGGCATCTTGCCCACGACGGGCCTGCCGCTGCCCTTTTTCAGCGCGGGCGGCACGTCGGTGACGATGATTATGGCGGCGACGGGCATTCTGCTGAACATTTCGCGCGGCTCCGGGCGCGCGCTCGATACAAAGAAAAACGGAGGAACACGCGCATGAAGCACAGAAAACGGACGAAGGCAGCGCGAAGGACGATGGCGACGGCCGCTGCGGTGATCGCGGCTGTCGCGCTTTTGATGATTGTGACGCTCAGCCAGGTGCTGGTGGTGCGCGACATCATGGTGGTGGGCAACCGCAGCCTGCCTGCCGAGGCGGTCATCACGCAGAGCGGGGTGAAGATCGGCGACCACCTGCTCGGGCGCAGTGTGGCGAACATGAAGCAAGCGCTGGAAAAGAACCGCTATATCTCCTATAACGGCTATGAATTCGACTACAAGGGCCGCCTGACGATCCGCATTGAGGAGCGGCTGGGCATGGCGGTTGTCAGCTCGCTGGGCATTTTCTACGTCATCGACGAGGGGGGCATGGTGCTCGAGTGCGCGGGCAGCGCGTATCCCACCAACGCGGCGGGGCCCAAGGTGACGGGCCTTAGCATCGAGGACAACGCGTGGATTGTGGTGGGCGAGCGTCTGCCTGTTCGCGATGAAAACCAGCTCGAGATCATGAAGAGCGTCCTGCTGACGCTTGACGACACAAGTATGCTCTCGCGCGTGTCGCAGCTTGACGTGGCCACTTATGACAACCTCTACGCCATGACCTCGGAGGGGGTGAAGATCGAGCTGGGCGAAAACACGAACCTTCGCACCAAGCTGCTCATCGCCCGCGAGGTGCTGACCTCGCGCGAGCTGGAGGGCGGCCTGCGGGGCGCAAAGATCGACGTATCCAACGGAAGGAACGCCCACTTTATCCCGGCCGTGCGCCTGACGCCCACGCCTGTGCCCACAGCGACGCCGACCATCGACCCCTCGTCCACGCCGTCATGACGTGCAGCGATGACGCAAAGAGGAAAATTTGGTCTGAAATGGCACAAAATTTGCTCAGGTGGCTTGAAAGAAAGGGCATAATCGGTTACAATAAACTCGCATAATAATAGCAAATAAGATGATTTCTTCCGCCCTTTTGGGCGGATATACATGCGGGCAGACAGGAGCATGAGATCGTATGATGAAAAAAGCGACGGCGGTTGTGGACTTTGGCACGTCCAAGGTGCTGGTTTTGCTGGCTGAGGAGAGCGCGTATCAGAAGGTGACCATCACCTCCGCGGGTATGGCCCAGTATGACGGCTTCATGAATGGGGAGTGGAACGCCCCCGGCGAGGTCAGCGACGCGATTGCCAGCGCGCTGGAGGCCGCTGAAAACAAGGTGGGCACGCACATCAAAGAGGTGTATGTCGGCGTGCCGGGCGAGTTCGTCCGGGTATATGTGATCGAGTCGAGCGTGGCGCTGCAGGGCGCCGACCCCAAGGTGACCAGCGCGGACGTTGAAAAGCTCCAGCGGCAGGCGACGGAGATGCTTGACCGCCCCACCGGCGTGATTATCCACCGCTCCCCGGCGTGGTTCAAGGTGGACGGGGGACAGAAGACGCTTGAGCCTGTCGATTTGAAGGGCTCCACGCTCGAGGGCATGATCGGCTTCGTGCTGGCCGATCAGTTCTTTATCAACGACGTGACCGAGCGTCTCAAGGAGCTGGGCGTGGAGGTCAAGGGCTTCTTCTCCACCTCCGTGGGCGAGGCTATGCAGATGATCCCCTTCGAGGAGCGCGATCATACGGCTGTGCTGGTGGACGTGGGCTACCTCTCCACCGAGGTGATGGCCGTGGAGGGCGATGCGCTGATCTGGCAGAAGGTGCTGCCCGTCGGCGGCGCGCACATCACGCTCGACCTGACCTACGGGCTGGAAAAGCCGTTTGACATGTGCGAGAAGATCAAGCGCAGCTACACGTTCAATGCGCCGAAGAACACGCAGATCGAAGTGCAGGGCGAGAACGGCCAGATGGAGAGCTTCTCCGGCGAGCAGGTGAGCATGATCGTGGACGCACGCGTGGACGAGATGCTGGAGATGATCGACGAGGCCATTGGCAAGAGCGGCATAAGGCTGGGCAACTGGTCCAACGTCTACTTCACCGGCGGCGGCCTGATGCCGATGGCCGGGGCGAGGGTGTACGCCGCGGGCAAGCTCTCGCGCAATGTGCGCGAGGCGGCCGCTAAGACCGTCAAGCTCAAGCCCGCGCAGATCTACGCCAGCGGCAGCGGCCTGCTGGAGCTGGTCTACAACACCATCGAGCAGGAGGAGCAGGACGAGGGTCTGTTAGATCGTATTCGCCGCCTGTTCAAAAAATGAATGCAAATTCTTAAGGCAGTCAACCGCGCACGGTCGTGCGCCCCGGGCATTTCCGGTATAAACCTTCAGCGAAACAAAAGGGGGATTTCCTGTGTTTGAAATTGAAATGGACGAGCGTCCGGCAGCTTCCATCAAGGTCGTCGGCTGCGGCGGCGGCGGCGGCAATGCGCTCAACCGCATGGTGGACTGCGGCGTGACCGGGGTGGACTTTATCGCGGTCAACACCGACGTGCAGGCGCTTCGCACCAGCCGGGCGGCGACCATGATCCAGATTGGCGAAAAGCTGACCAAGGGCCTCGGCGCGGGCGCTACGCCTGAAATCGGCAAGAAGGCCGCTGAGGAAAGCCGCGAGGAGATCGCCAGCGCGCTCAAGGGCGCGGATCTGGTGTTCGTGACGGCCGGCATGGGCGGCGGCACGGGCACGGGCGCGGCGCCCGTCGTTGCGGAGATCGCGCGCGACATGGGTATCCTCACCATCGCTGTGGTGACCAAGCCCTTCGCCTTTGAGGGAAAGACCCGTATGCGCAAGGCGGAGGCCGGCATCGACGAGCTCAAGCAGCGCGTGGATACACTGGTGGTCATTCCCAACGAGCGCCTGCTTCAGGTTTGCCCGAAGGGCACATCCTTCAAGGGCGCGTTCAACTTCGCCGACGACGTGCTCCGTCAGGGCATTCAGGGCATTTCCGA
>JALFHA010000170.1 GCA_022776785.1 Clostridiales bacterium
TGCGAGCAAAAGCACATCACATGCACGGTGATCGCTGACGGAGGGCTGTTCAGCTTCATTGAGCCAATGGATCTTGTCACCATTGTCGGCAACGCCATGGACAATGCCATTGAAGCCTGTCTGCTCATACCGGAGGGAGAACGCTTCATTCAGGTGCGCACGGCAAGGCAGAAGGGCTTTGCGGTATTGTCGTTCAGCAACAGCTGCGACGGACAGATTCATGCCGTTGCAGGGCGATTGACGACAAGAAAGCCGGACCGCGAGAATCACGGCTTCGGTTTGGCGAATATTCGCCGCTCAGCTCAGAGCTACAGCGGAGAGGTGAACTGGCGCGTCGATGAGGACGAATTCAATCTGACGCTGCTGTTTCCCCTGTCAGAGCCGTCTGCGTGAAACAGAAATGAGCCGGTTCTCTCCCTCGCTTGCCGAGGGAAAAGACCGGCTCTCCTTTAGCTCAGCGCCTCTGCGCTCTGCGCAAGCCGCTGCAGCCCAGGCGAATGGCGGCGGCAGCAGGCTCTTACTCTGTACATCCTTCTGTAAAGCTCCGGCCTCGGTCGCAAAGCAACGGGATTTACAGCCTTTTTGAGGGCTTGCAGCCTGCATCATGCCGGTTGATACCGTTCTTCGATAAAAGCATTTCATCCAGTTCTCGCGTTGGTTCATCAAAAACTCGTCGTCAGGCCTCGCTTCGCGATTGCCACCCCATCTTTTTATACTGATCTTCGATTAAAGCATTACCTTCCGGTGTTCTTACCGGATTAGCATAAGCTCACCGTCAGGTATCGCTTCGCTCCCTGACTACTTTGCAAGAATTCTTTATCAATGGGATGCATTGGGCTGCCGACCCGGGAAACCCGCATAGTCGCGCCAAAGGCGCTCCTTGCGGTTTCCAGCCTTCGCCTGCCTGCTTCCGCCACAGGCGTCGGCAGGTTACGGCTCCAAACCCGCTTGGGGATTTCATCCCCAAACCCCATCATCGCTTCGCGATTGCTATTCCATCTTCTTAACGCAGAATAGTATTAACGAAAATAGTATCAGAAGACAGTTGGTTCCGCAAATATGAAGCATCCTGCGGAGCCAACTATTTTTTGCATCCGGCGGAAAGCTGCCGGGCTGCCCACCCGAAAAAACGCATAGCCGCATCCAAAGGGCGCTCTGTGTGCTTTCCGGCGCTGTATATGCCCAGCCAGAATCAGCCCGGACACAGCAGAGAGGGGCTGCCTCTTATGGCAAATCATCGCCACTTGAGACAGCCCCTTTGTTTTTGGGAAAGTTTTCAGGCTTTCAGCACTCAGTCCACATCCTGCGCCGCTTCGAGCGTTTCCTTGGCGGCTTCTGCCTTCTTGCTGAGTTCAGAGGCCAGAATAGGATTGCCGTTTTCATCGAGAATCCAATCGCCATTCTCATCAATCAGGTAGCCATCCGCATCCGTGAGATATCGCCCGCCTGCGCGCTTTCGCTCAGCGGCTCAACGGCCAGCATTCCGGCCTTCGTCAGATCAATCCAGATTGCGGGCCTGATGCCTGCAGCATTGCTCTCCGCCTTAACGCCGCCTCTTGAAATCTGGCCGGTGCTGTCCACCAGCATCGCCTTGTTCGCGCCGTCCGTGCCCGTGGTGCGCAGCCACCAGCTGCACATGCCGTCCATCGTTTTGATGTCCAGCGCATCACACGGCTCCGCCCTGCGCGCCGAATCATCGGCAAAGCAGGCTTGCGCCTCGCTGTCGCTGAGCAGGAACACCATGTCGTCCGTGGTATCAGAGGTTCTCGTCCGAATGATCGCGCTCTGTTCCTCCTCGTCAAACGCATTGCTGAAGAAATCTCCGTTCAGCCAGCTGTTTACATCGCTGTTTGACCAGTTGACGCCATTTCTGCCCGAGCCGAATTCCATGCTGTTCAACGCATAGCGGCTGAGCAGCAGCGCTTTGCCGTTCTCTCTATCCAGCACAAGCCATTCGATGCCTTCCCTGCCGTTCTGAGCATTTCCATCCTGCTCGAAGCTGCCCAGCCTGACGTATTCGCCTGCTTGCGGGTTGTTCGCAACCACGGGCAGTGGCGTAGGCGTCGGTACGGGCGTAGGTGTCGGTGTAGGCGTGGGTGTCGGTGTGGGTGTCGGCGTCGGCGTGGGTGTAGGCGTCGGCGTCGGCGTCGGTGTCGGCGTGGCCGTCGGCGTCGGTGTCGGCGTGGCCGTCGGCGTCGGTGTCGGCGTCGGTGTCGGCGTCGGTGTCGGTGTGGCCGTCGGCGTCGGTATCGGCGTGGCC
>JALFHA010000201.1 GCA_022776785.1 Clostridiales bacterium
ATGATTAGCAATGATGGATAGCAAAAAACCCGGCCCCACAATGGGCCGGGCGCAAAAGGCTGCGTCTTACAGCGAGGACAGAATCCGCACGAGGCTGGCGAGCGAATCATTCAGCTCGCGGAACTCGGTCACGGAAAGATCCTCCGACTGCACCTGAATCTGGCGGGCGATGGTCGCACGGATGGCGGCGAGCTTCTCCTCGCCGGCGGGGAGAAGGACAATGTTCACCACACGGCGGTCGTTCTCATCGTGCTGACGATCGACATAGCCGCTTTCAAAGAGGCGGTCAACCAGCGGGGTGATGTTGGGCTTGGCGATGCCCAGGCGGCGGGAAATCTCCGACACGGACATCGTGCCCGCATCCTGGAGCATAGCCAGCACCTGAACGTGGGACAGCGGCGTGCCGTGCTCCTTCTGCACCAGATCCATGTGCAGCAGGCGCTTTTTGATTAAAGGAAGAACATGCAGCATGTTCTGCGCGACGGAATCAATCATAGCGGGGTCAATCGTTCGTTTCTTCGTCATACGCATTGCTCCTAAAGACCAAATTGAAGGCGCAACACCGAAAAAAACCGGCGCAATCCTTCCATAAACGTGAACATTTTACCTGTTTCATTATGATGATGCAAGAGGTTTTGCGCAGTTTCTGACGAAAAAGCGCGATTTCGGCAAAAGGTTGAAAATTCCTTTTGATCTTTGGATAAATCTGCTTATCAAACTATCAGAATAGAGAGAAGTCAGACGTTTGCGCGCTTTACAGGAGGGCGTAAATCGGTTACAATAGATTTGTTCAGCCCGGCCTGCTGCCGGGAGAACCATTTGACACGGGAGGAATAGCCGACATGGATGTGCTGGCGCTGATGAAGAGCATTTTTTCTCTGGATACGCTGATCTATATCGCGATTGCGCTGGTGTGGCTGGGCGCTCTTGCGCGCTGCGTGCTGCCGCTTTCGCGGCTTGGCGGGCGCCTGCGCCGCGCCGCGCGCACGATCATCACGGAAAACAAGCAGAATAAGGAAAAGAAATCGTGGAATGACCTGCACTTCCTCGGCGACAGCCTGCAGGGGCCGTGGGGCGATTTTTTGCAGAATGCCGAAATGTGCGACGCGCACGGGGAATCCTGCGATGTGACGCAGTTTATCAACGAGGATACGGTTATCTACGGTGCGGGCGGCACGCGCCTGGCGGAGATCACGCCCGGGCTGCTGACCTCGCTGGGCATCCTGGGCACGTTCCTGGGGCTGGTGACGGGCCTGTCCGGCCTGACGCTCACGGCGGCGGATACCACCGTGCTGCTCACGGCGATGGACAAGCTCATCGGCGGCATGAGCACGGCGTTTCTGACCTCCATCGTCGGCGTCATCGGCTCGCTGACATTCAACATGATCTACAACAGCAGCCTGAGCAAGTGCCAAAGGGCGATTGACCGATTCTGCGAGGTCTTCAGCCTGTACGCGATGCCCAAGCCCGTCTCGCAGGAGACGGCCATGCTCGCCATGCAGCAGGAGCAGACCGCATATATCCGCCAGGCCGTCGAGGAGGTCAGCCAGAAGATGGCTGTGCAGATGGAGCAGAGCATCCTGCGCGCCATGCTGCCAGTGCAGCGCTCGATGGACAACTTCATCCTCGCCGCGACGCAGGCGCAGGTGGAGGGCGTGGACCGCATCGCGCAGGTGTTCGTGCAGCGCATGAACGTCGCGCTCGGGCAGGAGTTTGAGCACCTGCGGCAGGTGCTCGCGCAGACGGGCGCTGAGCAGGTCAAGACGCAGCAGGAGATGCGCGCTGCGATGGACGCGATTTCCCAGATGACGCAGGACGTCATCAACATGCACCAGCTCTCCCAGGGCGTGCTGGAGCATTTTGAGGCGTATGTCAAGGATATGGACGACTCCCGCGCGCGCGTGGACGAGACCAACCGCCGCACCATCGGTCTGCTCGAGGCGATGAACAAGACCAGTGGCCAGCAGGCGATGTATCTGTCCAAGCTCCAGGAGTATCAGGCGGCGCTGGCCTCGGCCTCGCAGCAGTATGCGGCGTGGACGGATCGCTTCCTCACCAACGCGCAGGAGCAGACCCGCGCCACGGGCAGGGAGATGGAACGGGTGGTCGCCGAGCTGCACGAGGGCTCGCAGACGCTCTCCGGCGCCTACGAGCGCTTCACGAAGGAGACGCAGGAGAATCTCGCGCGCACGACGGCGCTGTTTGACGAGAGTATCACGACCTCCATCCGCCAGCTGGGTGAGACGCTGACCTCCATGCGCGAGACGACGCAGGTCATGCCGCAGCTCCTGAGCCAGAGCCGGGAGCGCTATGCCGAGCAGGTGGATCAGTTCGTCACGGCGCTGGTAAAGCTCCAGAAGAACATGGAGCGGCTCAGCAGCACGGCGGAGGCCGCCAGCAAGGGAAAGGAGTAACCCATGCGCCCGGGAAAGAAACTGCGACGCGGCGGCGACAACGGCAGCTACTGGACGTCGTATTCGGACATGATGGCCGGGATGCTCTTCACCTTCGCGCTGATTCTGTTCGCGGCGGTGTATCAGCTCATCGATTTGCAGCAGAAGAAGACGGTGGAGCTGCAAACCAAGGAGGCGCAGCTATCCACGCAGCAGAGCCTGCTGATCGATCAGGAGGCGGAGCTCAAGGACAAGGAGGAGCTGCTGGCGGCCACCACGCTGATGCTCCAGCAGCAGAAGGAGGAGCTCGACGAGAACCGCACGGCGCTCACCGCCGCGCAGCAGAGCCTGTCGCTGCAGCAGAGCAAGATTGAGGAGCAGGCGGCGCTGCTGGCCGCTCAGCAGGAGCAGATTGACAAGCTCATCGGCCTGCGTACGCAGATTATCGAGGAGCTGAGCAGTGAGCTGAGCAGCGTGGGCCTCAATGCCGTCGTGGACAGGCAGACGGGCGCCATTGCCTTTACCGGCGCCGTGCTCTTTGACAGCGGCAAAAATGAGCTCAAGCAGAGCGGCAAGGCGCTGCTGAGCGCATTTATTCCGGTTTATATCCGCACACTGATGTCGGGTGAAAATGCGGATTACGTCGGCGAGATCATCATCGAGGGCCATACGGACACGTCGGGCTCCTATCTGAGCAACCTCGCGCTCTCGCAGGAGCGCGCGCTGGCTGTGGCGACCTACTGCCTCAGCAGCGAGATGACGGGCCTGACCTCCGCCGAGAAGCAGATGCTTCAAAGCATCATGACGGCGAATGGCCGCTCCTTTTCCGATCCGGTGTACATGGCTGACGGTGTGACGGTGGACATGGAGGCCTCGCGGCGTGTGGTCTTCAAGTTCCGCATGAAGGACAGCGAGATGATCGACCAGATGAGCGCGATTCTCGAGGGCGAGGGGGGACAGTGATGCGCAAGGCGCTGAAAATTGCGGCGATTGCCGCGCTGCTTGTGACGGTGGCGGGCGCAGGCGTGCTGTTGTACGCCATGAATACCCTCTCTCCGCAGGTCGTACAGATGAGCGTGCTAGTGACGCCGGCAGCACAGGCGCAGGACGTGTTTGACGAGACGATGGCCCAGCTCGATGCGGGCGCGTTTTCCGGAAGGGTATACGGCAGCACGGACGGCCTGAGCGCGGAGGGCTGCTCGTTTGTCACCTGCACGGTGCGGCTCGCCAACCGTGGCTTTTTTCCCGCGGAATGGATTACGCTGGACATCGTGCCGGCGCAGGCGCAGTCAGGCGGCGATGTGCTGGAGCTTCCGGATGCCGGGGCCTATGTGCTCGCCAGCGGGAGCACGGGCGATATCTCCGCGACGGTGCTCACCACGGCGCAAGATCCCGCCGCGGGCCGGGTCTGCCGCGTGACCTGCTATGTCTTTGGAAGGGAAATCACGCTGGAGGCGGCTCAGTAAAGCCGTCGGCGTTCGCAATCAAAAGGGGGAGAGCCTGCTGGAAACAATCAAGGCGGCGCTGCTGGGGGAATACAGCGTCGGTCAGTGGATGATCGTGTTCTATCTGTACAGCTTTGCGGGCTGGTGCTGGGAGGTATCGCTTTGCCTTGTCAAGGAGCG
The DNA here is from genome assembly GCA_022776785.1 of Clostridiales bacterium. Lineage (GTDB taxonomy): Bacteria > Bacillota > Clostridia > Christensenellales > Aristaeellaceae > Ventricola. The sequence goes on from JALFHA010000201.1 coordinate 4,019, forward strand.
GCGGTTTGTCAACCGCGGCTTTCTGACCGGGCCGATTCTGCCGATTTACGGCTTTGGCGCGCTGAGCATTCTGCTTGTCTGCGTGCCGATTCAGGAAAATGCGCTCCTTGTGGCGCTGGCAGGCACGGCGGTCGCCTCCGCGGTCGAGCTTGTGACCGGGTGGGTGATGGAGGCGCTGTTTCATGTGCGCTACTGGGATTATTCCCATCAGCCGCTGAATCTGAACGGCTATATCTGCGCGCTGTCGGCGGCGACATGGGCGGTGTTCTCTGCGATCATCGTCTGCGTGGTGCATCCGCTGATGCGTCCGTTCGTGCAGAAGCTCCCGCCGCAGATGGCGCTGATCGCTGCCTGCGTGCTGACGGCCTTTGCCGTGGTTGACACGGTGTTCGCCGTGCGCAAGGCGCTCGACCTGCGCAGGCTGCTGGAATCGATGGAGCGCTACGCCCGGGAGCTGGAGAGCCTGCACGGCGGGCTGGACAGGATCAGCGATCGCGTCAGCGGCATGATCCGCGAGTTTGCAGCGCGTGTCGATGAGCGTCAGGAGGAGCTGACGGCGAGCCTGCAGCGCATCACCGACGCGCGTGACCGCGTGCGCACCATGATGGACGAGCGGCGCATGACGATGGCCGAGGGCGCGAAGGAGCGCCTTGCCAACTTTGAGCGGATTCTTGCGGCGGCAGCCTCCTATCTGCCAGACAGCGAGACGCTGCGCGAGGAGATCGCCAGCGCGCGCCGTCATTACGACGAGCAGACCGAGCTGCTGCGCGATGAGCGTGTCCGCCGTCTCAGGCGTGCGGAGAAGGTGCTGCGCAGCAACCCGACGGCTGCATCGCGCAGGCATGTGCGGGAGCTGGAGCTGCTGCGCGGGCACAGGCAGCAGAGTCCGGACAAGGATCAACAGGGCTCCGACAAAGCATAGCTGTGCAGGCAGCACGGCTGCTCTGCGCCCGGGATCGGGGCTTCGCGGAGAGGACTTGCATAACAAAGACCCGGCCGGCTGTGCGCCTGCGCCGGGCTTTTCGCAGAAGGGCGGGAAAACCGGATGAGGGATACGATCAGGGTCAATCTGCCGGGCGTGAGGATGATCGCGCATCGCGGCGTGAGCGGTCTGGAGCGGGAAAACACCTGCGCGGCGTTTGTCGCGGCAGGCAATCGCAGCTATGGCGGCGTGGAGACGGACGTCCACAGGACGGCGGACGGGCAGTACATCGTCGTGCATGACGACGATCTGCGGCGCATCGCGGGGCTCGACTGGGTGATCGAGGAGACGGACTACGAGACGCTCCGCGCCGTTCGCCTGACGGACACGGACGGCTGCGCGCGCGCCGATCTCTGCCTGCCGTCGCTTGACGAATACCTGCATATCTGCAGGAAGTACGACAAGGACTGCGTGCTCGAGCTCAAGAACCACTTTGAACCGGCGGATATCGACGGCGTGCTGGAGGCGATTCGCGCAGCGGGCTGGCTCGAGCGCACGACGCTCATCTCCTTTGACCTGCCAAACCTCGTCTGCGTTCGTGAGCGGCTGCCGCAGCAGCGCGCGCAGTATCTCGTTGAGGAGATCAATAGCGGCGTGATCGAGACGCTCAAGGCGTACAGGCTCGATCTGGACGCGGAATATACGGCCGTCACGCGCGAATGGGTGGAAATCTGCCACGCGGCGGGCATCCGGGTCAACGTGTGGACGGTGGATGACCCGGACGACGCGCGCCGTCTCGCGGAATACGGCGTGGATGACATCACGAGCAACATTCTGGAATGACGGGGGAATGGAGCATGAGGAGCGATATTTGCATCATTGGCGCGGGCGTCGTTGGCTGCGCGCTGGCGCGGGTGCTCAGCCGCTGTGAGGCGGATATTGCCGTGCTGGAGCAGGGCGCAGACGTGGCGGAGGGGGCGTCCAAGGCGAACAGCGGCATCGTCCACGCCGGCTTTGACGCGCAGCCGGGCACGCTCAAGGCACGGCTGAATGTCGAGGGCGCGGCCATGTATCCGGCGCTCTGCAAGGAGCTCGGCGTGCCCTACAGCCAGCCGGGCGCGCTGGTGCTGGGCTTTTCCGATGAGGATCGCAAATCGCTCGAGGGCCTGCTGCGTCAGGGACAGGAGAACGGCGTCGCGGGGCTGTGCATCCTCAGCAGGGAGGAGGTGCTTGAGCGGGAGAGCGCGCTTTCCCCGAATGTGCGCTGCGCGCTGGCTGCGCCGACCTCCGGACTCGTGAGCCCGTATGAGCTGACCTATGCGCTGGCCGACCACGCGGCAGTCAATGGCGTGCGCTTCCTCCGGGGAGAGCGCGTGGAGCGCGTGGAGCGCACGCAGGAGGGCCTGTGGCGCGTGATGACCGGCCGCGGCGAGCATATCTGCCGGGTGCTGGTGAACTGCGCCGGGGCGGGCGCGGAGGCGATTCACGCGATGATGGGTGGCGCGCCGCTGCGAATCGTCCACCGGCGCGGGCAGTATATCCTGCTGGATCGCATGGAGCGCCTGCCTGTGAGCGAGACGATCTTTCAATGCCCGACGCGCATGGGCAAGGGCGTGCTCGTCACGCCGACGGTTCACGGCAATCTGCTGCTCGGGCCGACGGCGGAGGATATTGAGGACGGATTTGACAGCTCCACGACCGCGGAGGGGCTGCGCGAGGTGCTGGAAAGGTGCCGCATCTCGTGGCCCGAGGCGAATACGCGTCTGTCGATCACCAGCTTTTCCGGGATTCGCGCGCATGAGGAGCGGGGCGATTTCATCATTGGCGCGGTGGAAGGGCAGAAAAGCGCCTACGAGGCCGTCGGTATCGAGAGCCCGGGCCTGTCAGCCGCGCCCGCGATTGCCGAAATGCTCGGCGCGCAGATCGCAAGAGAGTGCGGCCTGCGGGCAAAGGCGAGCATCGCGGCGCCCATCGCCCGGAAAAAGCCGTTTCATGAGATGAACGCGTGCGAGCGGGCTGCCGCCGTCGCGGAGAATCCGCAATACGGGAGCGTCATCTGCCGCTGCGAGGTGGTGACGGAGGCGGAGATCCGCGAGGCCATCCGCCGTCCCGTCGGCGCGACGACCATCGACGGCGTGAAGCGCCGCACCCGTGCGGGCATGGGCCGCTGTCAGGGCGGCTTCTGTGCGCCGCGCGTGGCGGAGCTGCTCAGCGAGGAGCTGGGCATCCCGCTGACCGGGATCACCAAGAGCGGAGGAGAGAGCCGCCTGCTCACGGGCACCATCGGTGAGGCCCTGAAGGGAGGCGAGCGGCAATGAGCGGAGAAATCAGGCAGGCGGATGTGTTAGTCATCGGCGCTGGCCCTGCGGGGCTGGCCGCCGCCATCGCTGCGCGCGAGGCGGGCGTGGAGCGGCTGATCGTGCTGGAGCGGGAGAGCGAGCCGGGCGGCGTGCTGCGCCAGTGCATCCACAATGGCTTCGGCCTGCACCGCTTCCGCGAGGAGCTGACAGGCCCGGAATACGCCAGCCGGGACGTGGAGCGCGCCCGGGCGCTGGGCATCGAGCTGTGGACGGACACGACCGTGCTCTCCGTGGACGGCGAGCGCACGGTGACGTGCGTATCCGCTGCGCGCGGTCTGACGGTGTTTTCAGCCAGGGCGATCGTGCTGGCGATGGGCTGCCGCGAGCGACCGCGCGGGGCGCTGGGTACGCCCGGCACGCGCTGCGCGGGCATCTACACGGCCGGAACAGCGCAGCGTTTCGTCAATCTGGAGGGGGGTATGCCCGGCAAACGCGCGGTCATCCTCGGCTCGGGCGACATCGGGCTGATTATGGCGCGGCGCATGACGCTTCAGGGGGCAAAGGTGCTCGCGTGCGTGGAGATCATGCCGTATTCCTCCGGGCTGAACCGCAATATCGTGCAGTGCCTTGACGACTACGGTATTCCGCTGCTGCTTTCCCATACCGTTGTCGGGATTCACGGGCGGGAAAGGCTCACCGGCGTGACCATCGCGCAGGTGGACGCGCAGCGCCGCCCGATTCCGGGCACTGAGCAGGAGCTTGACTGCGACACGCTGCTGCTGTCCGTCGGTCTGATCCCCGAGAACGAGCTGTCTGTGGGCGCGGGGGTACGCCTGTGCGCACAGACCGCTGGGCCCGAGGTGGACGACGCGCTGCAAACAAGCGTGCCGGGCATCTTTGCCTGCGGAAACGTGCTGCATGTGCATGATCTGGTCGATCATGTGTCTAGCGAGGCCGCACGCGCCGGGCGCATGGCGGCGGCCTTTGCGGCGGGTGAGCTGGCGGGCGGGGAGAGCGTGCCCGTGCTCGACGGCGACGGCGTGCGCGGCGCGACCCCACAGCGGATTCGCCGGGGAGTGGGCGAGGCCGTCACGCTGATGCTGCGCCCGGCGGGCGTGTATCGCGGGGCGGCGTGCGTCGTGACCTGCGGAGAACGGGAGCTTGCGCGCAAGCGTGCGCCGATCTTCACGCCGGGCGAGATGGTCGCCCTGACGCTGAGCGCCGACGCGGCAGCGTCGATTGACGGCCCGGTGACGGTGCGCATGGAAAGGAGCTGACGCGCGTGGAAATCACTTGTATCAACTGCCCGATGGGCTGCCGGATGCGCGTGGAGGTGGAGGACGGGCGGGTCGTCTCCGTCAGCGGCAATGCCTGCGGACGCGGTAGCCTGTACGCAAGGCAGGAGTGTGTCGATCCGCGCAGGACGGTCACGGCGGTCATCCCGCTGGAGGGCGGCGCATCGCCGCTGTCGGTCAAGACGAGCGCGCCGATCCCGAAGCGGCTGATTGCGCAGTGCATGAGCGAGCTGGCGGAGGTGAAGCTGAGCGCGCCCGTGCAGATGGGCAGCGTCGTGCTTGAAAATGTCTGCGGGACGGGCATCGACGTGGTTGCGACAAAGAGCGTGGGGAAGGTCATCATCTGATACTGTCTTGCACTTAAAAGCTCGAATATAAGCGCGAAGCGAAGAAGGGAGTTTGAGGGATGAAATCCCTCAAGCAGGTTTGGGCGGCAGCCCAACGTTCCTCATTAATTAAGCGTTTTTGCAAAGTAGTCAGGGAGCGAAGCGACACCTGACGGTGGATCTGTGACAGCTCGGTTTGAATTGAGAACAGTATAACACAAAAAACGAGCTCCTTCATCGGGAAGAAGCTCGTTTTCTATTGGACTTTTTAACCGAGGTACGCCTTGCGCACGGCGTCGTCGTTCATCAGGGCGTGCGCGTCGCCCTCCTTGACGATGTGGCCGGTTTCCAGCACGTAGGCGCGCGTGGCGATGGACAGCGCCATCTGCGCGTTCTGCTCGACGAGCAGGATGGTCGTTCCGGCGCGGTTCAGCTCGCCGATGATGTCGAAGATCTGCTCGACCAGCAGCGGGGCGAGGCCCATGGAGGGCTCGTCGAGCATGAGCAGCTTGGGCTTGCTCATCAGCGCGCGGCCCATCGCGAGCATCTGCTGCTCGCCGCCGGAGAGCGTACCGGCGATCTGCTTCTGCCGCTC
>JALFHA010000263.1 GCA_022776785.1 Clostridiales bacterium
GGGGTCATTTCAAAAAACAACAAAAGATCATGGCTCCGGAAGCGTCTCCCGGAGCCATGACCCGCGTCGGCGTTGCTTATTCCGCGCCGACGTAAGCGCCGTCCTTGATGACAACGGCGGTCGGGGTCTTGGTGACCTCGCCGGTGGAGGACCAGGACATCGTGCCGGTCAGGCCGGTGATCTCAAGATCCTGGAAGGCGGCGATGAGCATCTCGCAGGCGTCCTCAGCGGAGGTGTCGGCGGTGACGCCGGCCTTCTCGCAGGCGGCCACGAGCGCGTAGATCGCATCGTAGCTGTCAGCCGCGAACTGGCTGGGCACGGAGCCGTAGCGCTCGGTGTAGGTCTTGACGAAGTTGACGGTCAGCTCGTCCTGCGCGTCCGCAGAGAACGGGGTGAGCAGCATCACGCCCTCGGCCAAGGAGGTGTCAAAGCCCTCGATGCTCAGGATGCCGTCCATGCCGTCCACGCCGAAGAAGATCGGCGCGTACTCCATGTTCTTGGCCTGCTGGAGGATCATGGAAGCCGGGGTGTAGTAGATGGGCAGGAAGACGAGGTCAGCGCCCGCCTCCTTGGCGGCGGTCACCTGCACGGAGAAGTCGGTGGTGTCGTCGGTGAAGGTGGACACGGCGACGATCTCAAGGCCCAGCTCCTTAGCCTTCGCGTCGAAGGTCTGATAGATGCCGGTGGAGTAGGCGTCCGCGTTGTTGTAGATCACGGCGACCTTCTCGGCGAGCTTATGGCCGCTGATGTAGTCAGCGGAGGCAGCGCCCTGCGCCGGGTCGGTGAAGCAGACCTGATAGACGTTGTCCTTGTTGGCGATGACGTCCGTAGAAGAAGCGGACGGCGTGAGCATGAACATGCGGTCCTTGTAGGCCTCAGCGCCGACAGCGATGCACGGGCTGGTGGTCACGGTGCCGGCGATCATCTGTGCGCCCCAGTCCCAGAGGTTGTTGTAGGCGTTGACAGACTTCTCCGGGTCGTGCTCGTCATCCTGGATATTGAGCTCAACCTGAATACCGCCCTTGGCGTTGATCTCCTCGACGGCGATGGTCGCGCCGTTGGCGACGGACGTGCCGTAGTCGGCGGCGGGGCCAGTCATCGGGCCGATGAGGCCGATCTTGATCGCACCTTCGGCACAGGCGAAGGAAGCGGTCATCACCATAGCGAGCGCCAGCACGGCAGCAAGCATCTTTTTCATGGTTTATTCCTCCTGTTATTCCGGGCAGAAAGCCCCGGAAAAGTATGCCGACAGCGGGAAAAGCGCTTTCCCGCCGCCGATGGGGCATATTATACAGCATTTTGTTTCCATACACAAGGGCTTTATCATCACTTTGCTTCAAGTTTATGATGATTATTTTTCACCTTATGAAGCGGAAAGTCAAGCAAATTGCATTTTTGCCTTTACAGCGAACCTGTTTTCCTCTATAATGGATGATGATGATGCCGGGGGTCACGTCCTGCGCCTGCAAATGTCAACAAACGGTCAACCCGACAGGCGATGAGCTGCCCATCGGGCGAGCAAAGGAGAGGTTTCGCCGTGAAGCAGAAATACCTGATTCCGCTGTTTGGAACGTTTGTGCTCTGGGGCAGCCTGTACGTCGTATCCAAAATCGCGCTGCGCACGATTCCGCCGGTGACGCTGCTGGCGCTGCGCTATCTGGTCTCCATTCCGGCGCTGTACGCCATCCTGCGCGTGCGGCGCGTGCTGCGCCCGGTGGAGCGCGGCGACCGGGGGACGGTCTTCGCGATCGGCTTTGTCGGATATTTTGCCAGCTTCTGCCTGCAGATGCTGGGCATCAGCCGCCTGACCGGCTCGGCGGCCTCGCTGCTGGGCGCGATGAACCCGGTTTTTATCCCGGTTCTGGCGGCGGTGTTCCTTCACGAGCGGCTGACGGCGGCGAAGGTCGCCTGCGTCGCGGCTTCGATGACGGGCGTGGTGCTCATCGTGGGCGTGGGCGGTCAGGCCGATGCGCTCGGCGCTGCGCTGATGCTGGGCAGCGTGTTCCTCTGGTCGAGCGCCTCCATCATCATCAGGCGCGTCGGCGGCCGATACGACCCGATGCATGTCGCCATGCTGTCGATGCTCTGCGCGCTGCCGTTCGTGATGCTCTGGTCCGCTCTGGAGCTGCGCACGCAGCCCATCACGGTGACGGCTGAGGGCGTGCTGGCCGTGCTCTACATGGGCCTGCTGGGCACGGCCGCGCCGCATTCGCTGTGGAACTTCTGCCTCTCGAAGATGGACGCGAGCTTCTGCTCGATGTTCTATCCGCTTCAGCCGCTGGTGTCCTCTGCGCTGGGCGTGCTGGTGCTCGGCGAGCAGATGACGCCGAACTTCGTGATCGGCGGCCTCATCATCTGCTGCGGCGTGGTGATGGCCGTGCTCAGCGGGCGCAAAAGGGCGGCATGATATAGGGCGGAAAACTTTTTTCTGGAAGCGGGAACCTTTTGCCGCGCTCCTGCGTCTATATACTGTCCGGCAATGAGGCGGGACAGAATACAGACGTGGAGGAAACCCAATATGATGAAGAAACTGATCTCTGTGATGATGATGTTGGCCCTGCTGACGGGTGCTGCAGCGGGCTTTGCCCAGGATGAGCAGGCGGAGGAAGGCACCGCCGTGCTGCTGACCGGCACGATTCTCGAGGCGGCGGAGGACTATGTGCTGCTCGACGTCGCGGAGCTCGGCGAGGTGCAGGCATGGACGAATGAAGAGACCGTCATCGAGGGCGTGGAAGCGCTTGCGCCCGGTCAGGTCGCCGTGGTGCTCTATAACGGCATGATGACCCGCTCCCTGCCGCCGCAGATCACCGCGCAGCGCGTGAGCGTGTACGCCGTGGAGGGCACGGTGACGGCCGTGGAGGAGG
>JALFHA010000279.1 GCA_022776785.1 Clostridiales bacterium
CATCCTGCTCTGAAACTGCTTTTTCTTTTGAACAATAAGGGAACATTGGGCTGCCGCCCAAACCTGCTTGAGGGATTTCATCCCTCAAACTCCCTTCTTCGCTTCGCGCTTATATTCGAGCTTTTAAGTGCAAGTCAGTATCATGTGCTATCGGCAGGCGGGGGATACGGGCTGGATTCAAGAGCTCCGTTCAATCCTGAATTCCTCCCGGATTGCTGCCGTCGGCGGAGCGCTGAGCGTCAGCCGCCACAGGCTGCCGGGGAAATTGCGCGCCAGGCGCGCATCGGTGACGGGCATCTCCTGCACCTGCTGCGCAAGCGCCGGGTCGTGGCGGAGCACAAGCGTGCCAAAGCGCACCGCGCCCGGAGCAAGCTCCGGCTTCTGCCGCAGCATGAACACCCATGTCACGCTTTGCGCCTGCTCCAGCTCGATCTCGTCCCGCAGCAGCACGCCGGGGCCCCCGGGCGTCAGGCTGCGAACGAGGCGCTTCACCTTCGCCTGCGCCGGGTATGCGCCGGCGATATCCATGCGCGCGCCGGATTCGTCTCCCGACACATCGCGGGCCGCGTATTCCCTGCCCTCGTGCTGCTCGGTTTCGCCGATGAGCGGCACATTGTGATTCATGGAGCGCGTGTTGTCGATGGTATACCGCTCCGGGCTGAACGTTTTCGCCGTATAGACCTTGTTGCCCATGTCCACAATCGCAGGCTCCCCGTCCGCATAAATGACGAACGTGCCCACGTCGTTGTGATTGTGGCTCTCGCCGTTGCAGCCGCCCTTGATCGCCGCATACAGTCCGCTGAAGCGCCAGGCATACACCTGCAGATCCGGCATCGCCATGAACGGCGGCTCCCTGAGCGCATCCGCATCGGGAACGGTGTCGAAGATGCTGTAAAGCACACGCTTCATCTGCGGCGTATCCTCCGGGCGAACCTGCGCGCCCTTCCTCCGGCGGATCGCCGCGCCCAGCGCCGTGAGCGCGGGATTCTGTGTGCGCAGGCCGTAGCGGATGATGGGCATCGCGTCCAGCGTGGGCTTCACGTCGCAGTCCGCAAAGTTCAGGTAATACGGCCCGCTGACGTGCGCCTTGAGCGGATAGGTGCCGATTGCGCGGATATGCGGCTCGTCATAAAAGCTCACGCGGCCGTCCGTCGCCTCATGGATGGCCTCCAGGCAATCCAGCAGGGAGGCTCCGGCCACATTGAAGTAGCCCGTGCCCTCGTCGCAGCCGCCATCCTCCGGCATCACGGCGAGATAGCTGTCGAGCATCCGCATGGCGCGCGCAGTCAGCTCGCAGCGGCGAACGCCATCCCGCTCGATGAGCAGAAGGGTATCGAGCACGTTGGAGAGAATCCACGGCGTCCAGTTGTTCATGTCCTTGCGGATCATGCCCATCCACCAGAAGTCGTCGTGAATCTCAAACGGACGCAGGATGCGCGTCTCCAGCTCCCTGCGCACGCGGCGCGCGATGCGCGGCGTAACGGTATTGAGCTTGTCCTCCATGAAATAGAGCACAAAGGAGAGCGTCGCCGCCGTCTGCGCGGAGAACAGATCGATGTACGGGTCCGCAGTGTCCGGCAGGGGATGCTCCTGCATCGGGCGGCTCATCAGGTGGCGGCTGTCGCAGTGCGCGCTCACCACCCAGCTGCTCTCCTCACAGATCGCCCAAAGGCCGTCGATGACGGCGTCCAGATGCGCGCCGTCATCGAGCACGCATTCCGCGAGCGTCGCGCCGATGAGCAACCTGCGGCGGGTGAAATAGGGCTTTTCAAACACCTGCCGGTCGCCCGTGCGCGAAAAGGCCAGATACTGCGTGGCGGTCAGCGGCGGATACCCGGCAAGCGCCTCGTCGCCCCACGCGCACAGCTCCTGCTTCACGGCGGAATCGAGCGCCTCCCATGCGGCGCGCTCCTGCCTGCGGGGGAAGGGCCGATAGCTGCCCGGAGGCAGGAGCAGCGCCCCCAGATCATGCGTATCCAGATATTCGGTGAACATGCCTGTCGCCATCCTTTCACGGGAATTCTCATTCGTCATGCGCCGCCCGAATGCATGGGCGGCGTCTGCTGTGTTTCGCCATCGCCCCGGCAAGCTCCTTCCGCGACGGGGAAAAAGCGGAAAAAAGAGGCTGTCAGACGCCATCCGTATGCCGCCTGACAGCCCCGTCCATTCAGGCTCAGAGCAGGTTATACAGGTTGCTGCCCCTCGCCTCGTCGAAAAAATGCGGCAGCCAGAACAGCCTTTCCTCTCCCTTGAGCTTGTACATGGCCTCAATGAAGAAGTAATCCGCGTAGATCATCGTCATGTGGCGGGTCGGCAGGTCGTGCCAGGCCGCCGTGCAGTACGTCAGCAGCGCGGGCGTGTCCTTGTCCCAGCGGGTATAGCGTTCCTCAATGGCGCGCAGCGTGCGCACAGCCGCACGGATGTACGGCTCGCGCTCGCCCTCGGGCAGGATGCGCCCCAGCTCCAGCAGGCCGCTGGCCGCCACCGCGCCCGCGCAGGTGTCGTAAATGCGCGGCTCGGCGGGCTGGCGGAAGTCGCACAGCGGCACCGGATCGTCGATCAGGTTGGTGATGAAGTGGTTGGCCGTCTTTTTGGCAACGTCCAGGTACTCCTGCTTGCCCGTGGCCATGTAGCTGAGCGTGTAGCCGTACACCGCCCAGGACAGGCCTCGGCTCCAGCAGGAGCCGGAGGCATAGCCCTGACCGGCAGGCGTATCCAGGATTTCGCCCGTCTCCGGATCGAAGATAAGGAAGCGCCCTCCCACGAATAGGAAAGGGCGCTTCCCCGGAAATCAGAACAGAAGAAGGCGCTGCCTCCTATGGCCTGCATGAGCCATTTCGAGACAGCGCCTTCCTTATGCGCTTGCGGGAGTATTACTTGGCGATATACGCCGCGGCATTCTGCGCCGCGATGCGGCCGAAGACCACGATATCCGCCACGGCGTTGCCGCCCAGGCGGTTCGCGCCATGCACGCCGCCGGTGACCTCGCCCGCCGCGTACAGGCCCTCGATGGGCGCGCCGTCAGCGGTGAGCACCTGAGCGCCGGTGTTGATGACCACGCCGCCCATGGTGTGGTGGATGCCCGGAGCCACCTTGATGGCGTAGTAGGGCGCGGTGTCCAGCGCATTGGCGAAGGAGGTGCGGCCAAAGGCCTCGTCCTTCTGCGCGGCGACGGCCGCATTCCAGTCCTCCATGGTCTTGGCGAAGGTCGCCGCATCGGCGCCCATGGCCTCGGCCAGCTCCTCATAGGTGTTGCCGGTCAGCGCGTAGCCCTTGTTCGCGTAGCCCGCGTAGGTGGAGGAGGCGTCCAGCATCTTCTGGTCGACGATGGTGTAGGCGTAGCCGCCCTCCTGCGCCAGCTCGGCGGCGGAGACGACGTCGCGCGTCTCCAGCTCGTTGACGAAGCGCTCGCCCTTCTGGTTGACGAGGATGGCGCCGTCGCCGCGGATGCCCTCGGTGATGAGCGCACTCGTCTCGGTGTAGACGGACGGATGAATCTGAATCTGCTCCATATCGACGGTCGCCGCGCCGACTGCCACGGCCATGTCGATGCCGTCGCCGGTGGCGCCCGGCGCGTTGGTGGTCACGAAGCCGTCAAGCTCCGGCTTGAGCTCGGCGACGCGCTTGAGGTCGGCGCCAAAGCCGCCGGTGGCGAGGATGACCGCCTTCGCGGTGATGGTGTAATCGCCGTTCTCAGAGGAGACCTTCACGCCCGTGACCTTGCCGTCGGTGACGACGAGCTCCGTGGCGGCGCTGTTCAGGCGCAGGTCGATTTTGCTCTCCGCGTCCACGTCGGCGGTGAGCACCTTGATGAGGTACGCGCCGACCGGGGTGGTCTTGCCCTCGGCGGTCATGGCGCGGTGGATGCGCATGACGCTCGCGCCGCCGAACGCGCCGACGTTGGTCAGGTGGGCGTTCTTGGTAGCCAGCCAGTCAATGGCGGCGGCGGAGTTGTTCGTCAGCGTCATGACGAGATCGAGGTTGTTGAGCGCCTTGCCGCCGACCATGGTGTCCAGCGCAAAGAGCTCGGGGGAGTCGAAGTAGCCGGTGGGGTTCGCCTTGTAGGCCTCAAACTGCGCCTCGACGGTCGCGATGAGGTCGGCAAGCTGCTCGCCGTACTTCTCCTTCGCGGAGGCGAGGGTCTTTTCCACGGCGGTGGTGGTGGCGTCCTTCCACTCGTTCTCGTCCTGGAAGGCCGTCTTCGCGGCGTTCATGCCGCCCGTCGCGCGCGAGGTGTTGCCGCCGGTGGAGCCGGTCTTCTCCAGCAGGATGACGCTCTCCACGCCGCAGTCCACAGCCTGAAGCGCCGCGGTCATGCCCGCGCCGCCTGCGCCGATGATAACGATGTCGCACGCCGTATCGGAGACGGTGACATCCTCCGCCTGCTTGAGACCCGCGGCCTCCATCGCCAGCGCCGTCGCCTTGCGCACGGCGTCGCTCGTCACGGTCGCGCCGGAAACGCCGTCGATGTCCGCGCCCTGCGCCTCAACGATCTGCGCGGCATAGGTGCCGTCCTTGCAGGCCTCCAGGCCGCCGAAGCCGGGGGTCTCACCGTCGCCGACGACCTCGGCGGCGATGATCTTGCCGTCCTCCACGGTCAGGGAGACGGTCACCTCGCCGATGCCGTTCGCCGTGGCTGCGAAGGTCACTGCCAGCGCGCTGGCCGCAAAAACGGTCAGCAGCATCGCGCACAGCAGAAGGGAAATGAGCTTTTTCATATGTGTTTCTCCTCCTTTTCAAAGGGTG
>JALFHA010000335.1 GCA_022776785.1 Clostridiales bacterium
TACTTGTCGCCCGCGCAGGAGCCGAGGTACGCAGCCACCAGGCCCGCGTTGAAGTCGTTGGACCAGTAATCGCCGGTCGGGTTGAGCGCGAAGTAGCCCTTCTGCACGTTCTCGCCGAACCACGCCAGCCATGCCTTGGCCTCGTCGGTGTCAAAGAGCACCTGCTTATTCTCCACGTCGATGTAGCCGGAGCCGGACTGCATCATCAGGGACTGCATCATGTCGGTCAGGGAGTCCGCCGCGAAGCCCGGGATGCCCTTGGCCTCGTAGATGACCTTGGAGTTCTCGGCGAGCTGCTCCCAGGTGGTGGGGGCGGTCAGGCCCAGCTCATCATAGAGCGTCTTGTTGATGAAGAAGATGGGGCCGGTCGTCACGGCCGGCAGGGCGTACATGCCGCCGCCGACGAAGCCGGTGGTCTCCGCCTTGATGGCCTCGGGCAGAGAATTGTACACGTCGGCCATGCCGATCTCCTCATCGAAGATGTACTGGCTCAGATCGACCACCAGGCCGTCCTTCACATAGTCCGCCGCGGTAGAGGCGTAGTTGATGATGATGTTCGGGCCGACGCCGTTGGCCACAGCGTTGTACACGCTGTCAAGGAAGCCGGAATACGCCTGAGACTCGACGATCACCTCGTAATCGCTCTGGCTGGCGTTGAAGTCCGCAGCGAACTTCTCCAGCGCAGCCTGCTGCTCGTCGGTGAAGGTGTGCCAGATGGACACTTTGGTCGCGGCGGACGCGCTTGCGCACAGTGCAAAGAGCATCACAGCAGCCGCTGCCAGGGCAACGATTTTCCTCATCTTGGGTTCCTCCTGTTTTTCTCTTTTCTATGGATTAAGCGCCTCATGCGCCTATTCCCCCTGTGAGTCCGGGCTTCTTAGCTGATTGTAGAGCGGGCCCAGCGCCGAATAGCGGCGCGTAATCCAGCGGCACACGCCGTCCAGCCCCGGATAGATCATGCGCTCGGAGATGTTGATGTAGTCGAGCTTGTCCCGGATTTCAAGCTTGACCTCCTTGGGAATGATGATTCTGCGGCAGGCGATTTTCTGCTTTTCGATGATATCGCTCAGCAGCACAGCCGGGTCGGAGACCACGGAGAACAGCGCGTACTGGTTCACAATCCGGTCGATCATCGACGATGGCTCGAAGAACAGCGCATAGGGCTCGTCGTCGAGCGCGCGCATCTGCTTGAAATCGGGGATGACCTTTTCCAGCATCCCGATGGTGAAGATGTTGCTGCCCGTATCCTTGAGCTTGTTTTGAAGCGGCTCGGGCAGGTAGCGCTTGAAGTCGGTGACGTCAAGCCGCCAGATCACGCCGTCGCGGTCATAGCAGGCCGTGTCCTCCGTAGCGAAGTGCGCCGCCACCAGCGGCGAATACGTCCAGTCGAGCAGGCGCGTGGGCAGGCCGTGATGCTGCGCCACCGGCAGCAGATGCCAGAAGCCGGAATAGCCCGCCAGCTCGGCATAGCCGTATTTGCGAAAGCTGCGGAAGACCTGCGACTCGAGCGACAGGTCATGCGCGCAGACGCGGTTGAGCGACGGCACGAGATCCCACTGCTGGTCGGACGCGCCGCGGTAGATGCAGTTGTCGCGATAGCGCATGATCTTGTCATCCCATACGTCGTCAAAGACAGCGCTTTGCAGCTCATCCCAGCTGTGCACGACGATTTCACGCAGCTCGCCCACGGGCGCACCCCCGTTCACACGCATTCTATTATAAATAATTCCATTCAAAGCGCCCGAATCCTGCCTCGGCTTTGAAAACTTTGCGTAAAATCGCCGCTCAGCGCCTGTAGCGGGCAGGCCCCTCCTCGTAGAGATTGCCGCCCTGCGCGTCGATGGCGACGATCAGCGGCAGGCTCTCAACCCTCAGCTCGCGGATGGCCTCCGTGCCCAGGTCGTCAAAGGCGATGACCCGCGCCGCCCTGACGCACGATGCGATGAGCGCGCCCGCGCCGCCCGTCGCGGCAAAATAGACGCCGTGATTGCGGCGGATGGCCTGCATCACTGCCTCGCTGCGCGGCCCCTTGCCGATCATGCCGATGAGCCCCAGATCGCACAGCGTCGGCGCGTAGGCATCCATGCGGTAGCTAGTCGTCGGCCCGCACGAGCCGATGGGGTCGCCCGGCTTGGCGGGGCACGGCCCCGCGTAATAGATGACCTGCCCGCGCACGTCAAAGGGCAGCGGCTTTCCCTCCTTAACCAGCGCGCACAGGCGCTTGTGCGCCGCGTCGCGGCCGGTATAAATCGTTCCCGTGAGCAGCACGCTGTCGCCCGCGCGCAGGCCCGCGATTTCCTCCCCGATCAGGGGCGCGTGAATCATCCTTGCCATGCTCTCCCTCCGTCAGATGACCGCCGTTTTGTGCCGCGCCGCGTGGCACTGCATGTTCACCGCCACCGGCAGACCAGCGATGTGCGTGGGCGCCTGCTCGATGTGCACAGCCAGTGCCGTCACGCGGCCGCCCAGCCCCTGCGGCCCGATGCCCAGATCGTTGATGCGTCCAAGCAGCTCCTGCTCCATCTGCGCGAGCATCGGGTCCAGCGAGGGCTCGCCGCACTCGCGCGTCAGGCTGTGCTTGGCCATGAGCATGGCGCGCTCCGCCGTGCCGCCGATGCCCACGCCCACCACCACCGGCGGACAGGGATTGCCCCCGGCCAGCCGCACCGTCTCCACGATGCAGTCCTTCACGCCTTCCACGCCCTGCGCAGGCGTGAGCATCCACAGGCGGGACATGTTTTCCGAGCCGAAGCCTTTGGGCGCGGCCGTCAGCGTCACCCGCTCGCCCGGGACGATGCGCATATGCACGATGGCGGGCGTGTTATCCCCCGTGTTCACGCGCGTGAGCGGGGTGAGCACGCTCGCGCGGAAGCAGCCGTCGCGGTATGCGCGCCGCACGCCCTGCTCAATGGCCTCGTTCACGTCGCCGCCGACGAAATGCACATCCTGCCCCACGTCCATGAATATGACCGCCATGCCCGTGTCCTGGCAGATGGGCCGCTGCTCGCGCGCCGCCAGCCGGTCATTCTCGATCAGCTGGCGCAGCACCTCGCACCCGAACGGGGATTCCTCCTCCTCAAGCCGCCTTTCAAGCAGGCCCAGCACATCTGCTCCGATCTCGCAGCAGGCGCTCAAAAACAGCGCGCGAACGGTTTCCTCCACGCGCGCCACGTCGATCTCTCTCATGCTGCCTCCCCCGCGCCGCGCGCGGCGCACAGCGAGCTGCCATTCGCTCTCTTTCCCGCTCCATGCTTCCCTTTTTCCAAAAGTATCCGGGAGCGTTCCCCTCAGGGGGAGAAAAGCCTTTGGGCAGCCTATTGCGCGCCGCAAGCGGCACATTCTTGCGTTGATAAGCACACTATACCGCATTTGCGCGCGCATTGCAAGCCCTGTGCGCCTTTGACTTGTGCGCAGTTGCAGGCAGGAAGCGTCTCGCCCCTGTTCCATTTTCACCAGAAATAGAGTATAATAGGGGAAAGCCGTTCGTACAACCCATGTGAGTATCAGGAGGGAACCACTCATGCAGCTTTCGCGGGATACCAAGCGTTTTCTGGTGAAGCTCTCGGCCTTCACCGTGCTTCTTGTTCTGCTCGTGCGCCACTTCAGCTCCATCGGCGCGTGGATTGGCAACATGTTTGCCGCGCTCTCGCCGTTCATCATCGGCGCGTGCGTCGCGTTTCTCATCAGCGTGCCGATGCGCCTGTTCACCCGTCTGCTCAGCCACCCCGTCGGCAGGGACAGGCATCCGCTGGTCGGCGGAAAGGCGCGCAGGCTGCTCTCGCTGCTGCTGGCCATCCTGCTGGTGGTGATGCTCATCGCGCTGTTCATCATGATCGTCATGCCGCAGCTCATCGATACGATGTCCTCGCTGGCCGGGTCCGTGATGCGCTTTGTCCCCGTCGCGCAGGATTGGATCGCCAGCTTCCGCGTGTGGCTGGCCCAGTATCCTGAGGCGCAGTCCATCATCGAGCCGTACATCCCCGATGTCAACCAGATGGCCTCCTCGTTCATCACCTTCGTGCAGAAGTACGCCGGGCTGATTGCGGGCACCGCGGTCAGTAGCGTTTCCTCCCTGTTCGGCAGCGCGACGGACGTCATCATCTCCTTCGTCTTTGCCGTCTATGTGCTGCTGGAAAAGGAGTCGCTCTCGCGCCAGTGCAAGAAGCTGATTTACGCTTTCCTGCCCAAGTCCTTCTGCGATGAGACGCTGCGCGTCGCCTCGATGACGCACAAGACATTTTTTTCCTACGTCACCATCCAGTGTACGGAAGCTGTCATCCTCGGCGTGCTATGCTTTGTCGGGATGCTGATTCTGCGCTTCCCCTACGCGCTGGTGATTTCCGTCATCATGACCTTCTGCGCGCTGATTCCGATTTACGGCGCGATCATCTCCTGCGTGGTCGGCGCGTTCCTCATTCTGTTCCAGAATCCGATGCAGGCGATAGGCTTCGTCGTCTTCATCCTCATTCTTCAGCAGATTGAAACGAACCTGATCTATCCGCGTGTCGTCTCCACCTCCATCAACCTGCCGTCGATGTGGGTGCTGCTGGCCGTCACGGTCGGCGGCGGCCTGTTCGGCGTGGTCGGTATGCTGACCGCCGTGCCCATCACCTCCATCGTCTACACGCTGCTGGGAGAAATTACCGGCAAACGGCTGTCTGCGCGGGGCATTGCGCCCGCCGACTATGCCCCGCGCGCCGAGGAGCCTGCCGCGCCGAGGCTAGGCAAGGGAAAGCACAGATAACACTGATTCTGCCAAAATATGTAAGCAAAAACAGATGAAGGAGGAATTTTGTCATGAGCCGTTTGGGCGATTTGATTCTGCTGGAGCGTACCCGTCAGAAGCTCACCCGCAAGCAGGTAGCCAAGAAGTGCGGCATCTCGGAGGGCTATCTCAAGGACGTCGAGGAGGGCCGCCGCATCATACAGGACGATCAGGCGCGGCGCATCCTCAGGACGCTGGGCACCAGCCAGCGCAACGAGGCCGAGTTCTCGTTGGACGAGATTGCGGCCACCGTCGATTTGGGCACGCTTGCGCCCAAGCCTTCCCCGGCCCCCAAGCCGCAGCCCAAGCCCGAGCCCGCCGCCAAGCCCGTCAGCCCCGAGGAACAGAGCGGCATCTGGCTGGATGCGCTGAGCAGCGTGCTCAAGCCCGTGCCCATCATGAACGCCGGCTGGATACAGGTCGGCCGCCGCATGACGCCCATTCAGGATGGCAAAATCGAGGGTGCCAAGCCCGACCGCGTCGTCTATTTTGAGGCGCCGGACGACTCCATGCGCGCCATGCGCATCGAGAAGGGCGATCTTGTGCTCGTCGTGCCGCAAAGCCTGCCCATCGACGGCGCCATCATGCTGGTGGAATACGGCGCGCACCGTTGCCTGCGGCGCATCAAGCTGCTGGGCAACTCGAACATCCTGCTGCAGAGCGGCGACCGCGCACTGGACGCGGAGGCCGTGAGCATCAGCGAGATCAAGCTCGTAGGCCGCGCCGTGCGCGTGGAGTTCAGCCTGTGACAAATGTCCGGTCTTTTTGCTGACGAACAACTCCCGAACCGTGTTCGGGATGCGCAAAGGCTCGCATTTGACCTCTTGAGGATGGGGTTTAATGCGAGCTTCTTTTTATATTATTCAGCAGGTATCAATCCTGATGATAAGGCAATAGAAATCTGCATGTTTCTATCAGCAATGCAACCTCATCATGTCGGCTCAATACGCTTATGAACAAATTGCGTCAGTCTCTGGATTGTCCATCTCAGAAGTACACCACCAGCACAGGACAAGAAAACCACCGCAGGCATCAGCGCAATAAAAAACGGAATCGTGCGTGCATCAATTCCTCTTAATGCACACAAGCTTTGAACCAGCTTGACAAACGAATAGGCAAAAAAACCATGAATCAAAAAAATACAGTAGCTGTTTCTTCCAATTCTTATGAGTATTCTGCCAGTCAAGTTTTCTGAGTGACAGGCATCCTTTGAAAGCATCCAATACAAAACCAGATACGTTGCCAAAGCAGTTATCCAGCTTGAATATAGCCTCTTTCCTGAAAAAAAGCAGGTAAAAGCCACAGCATAGAGCGCGATGCCCGCAGGCCGACACTGTTTTACTTGATCCGATGATAATTTCGATTCAGAAAAATCACTGAACAAAATGATCCCCAATAAATAGCTTGGATAATGAACCAGAAAAACATAATATGAAAACCCGTTCATTGCAAAACCGTCACCGAAAACGATCCAGAGTATCTTTCGCAGCATCATTGTACTTGCAGACGTAAGCACAAAAAACACTTCTCTATGCTTGCATCTCCGGAGTGAGGCAACAATCATCGGAGTCAAAGTATAAAGGATAATAGTTGCTCCAATGTACCACCCTCCCAGCATGACATTATTATTGCAAAACGGCAGCAAACCATGAAGGAAGAGCAAATTGCACAGCACGGAACTGACACTTCTGTTTTTTCCAAAGGAAAGCGTCTGGCCAAACACGGAAAGCATCACCGTATTGACGGTGTAAACCAGTATCAGCACGAAAATCCATGCCGGTGCTAAAGCGCGCAGCCTTGAAAGATAGAATTTCTTTATATCACTCCAATCGTGTCCCCCCCCCCGAATCTTCTGGCAAGCCTACACGCGATTCCAAATCCAGAAGCAACAAAGAAAATGGGGCATCCTTCCTGAAAATATCTAAACCATTTACAAAGGTGAAAGCACTGTTCATAATGAACCAAAATCACCATAATCATGGCTATTCCCTTGATGGCATCAATTGAAGCGAATCTTTTCCACTCCAACACCCTTTACCTCCCTTTTCATCTGTGCTGCCAAGATCGCAATCTTTTTATATAGACGTGTTTACATTATACAGCATCCTTATATCTCTTGCAAGGATTTCTGCATACCTGCCCCCTATGTATATGCAGTAGAAAGAGATTTCACTTTCCAAATACATGGAAAGCAGCCCCGCACAAAAAACGCTCCCGTATCCGAATCATCCCACCGGATACGGGAGCGTCTTTTGCGGCTGTAGAGCTTCTTGCTTTCGATTTTCTTAGTGACCGGCGAAGCCTCCCACAGTGTTCTCTGTCGGGCAGCCAACTCCTTTTGGGCCTTTTTACCCAGCTTTTCTCTGGGTACAAAACGGTTCATGCGCACACATCCTCTCCTGTCGGCACCACAATGATCAAGCGTGAAAAAAGACCTGAAAGCCGAAGCTCTCAGGTCTTTTGGTGCACCTTCAGGGGCTCGAACCCTGGGCACCCTGATTAAGAGTCAGGTGCTCTACCAACTGAGCTAAAGGTGCATATTGTGGAGCGGGTGATGGGAATCGAACCCACGTAGCCAGCTTGGAAGGCTGGAGCTCTACCATTGAGCTACACCCGCACAGTGGAGCGGTAGACGAGATTCGGACTCGCGACATCCACCTTGGCAAGGTGGCACTCTACCACTGAGCTACTACCGCATAAAAATAGGTGCGGGTGAAGAGACTCGAACTCATACGCCTGTGGGCAACAGATCCTAAATCTGCCGCGTCTGCCATTCCGCCACACCCGCAAGCCCAACAAGATGGTGATCCATTGGGGATTCGAACCCCAGGCACCCTGATTAAAAGTCAGGTGCTCTGCCAGCTGAGCTAATGGATCAAAATAGCTGGGGTGGCAGGATTCGAACCTTGCGAATGCGGGAGTCAAAGTCCCGTGCCTTGCCGCTTGGCGACACCCCAACGTCCCTGCATTGAACAGCAGAAAAAAATGGGGTGAGTAGTGGGGCTCGAACCCACGACCTCCAGGGCCACAACCTGGCACTCTAACCAACTGAGCTATACCCACCGCGATGGCGCGCCTGGAGGGGCTCGAACCCACGGCCCACGGCTTAGAAGGCCGTTGCTCTATCCAACTGAGCTAAAGGCGCACGGTTCTTCTTCTCTTGCGTTGCGGCGTTCCCGCTGACGAAAATAGATTATACAGGATTTCCCGACATCTGTCAAGCGGTTTCGTGCATTTTCTCGCACGCTTTTTTGCCGTCCCCGAAAACAACTGCTATAACACGAAATTGCGCACGATCAGATTGTCCCCGTC
>JALFHA010000011.1 GCA_022776785.1 Clostridiales bacterium
GGTTTCCAGCCTTCGCCTGCCTGATTCCGCCACAGGCGGCGGCAGGTTGCGGCTCCAAACCTGCTTGAGGGATTTCATCCCTCAAACTCCCTTCTTCGCTTCGCGCTTATATTCGAGCTTTTAAGTGCAAGACAGTATGAACCAGTAACAACCGCCCATTTATCCCAGCGCCAAAACACAACAGCACCCGCTGGAATCTCTCCCCCAGCGGGTGCTGTCCATTTTCACTTGTCTGTCAGCCCACGTCGGCGGCGGACTCGCCCGTCTCCAGCACGTTCATGGTGGAGAGCATCGTCTCCACCGCCTGCGCATCCGCACCCTGCGGGCAGACCGCGCTGAAAATCAGCGTATATGCGCCCGCGTCCACCAGCACCAGCGTCACCTCCAGCACGCTGCCGTCTCCGGCAGGGCTGGTCAGGCGCAGGCCGCTGGCCGGGCAGCCGCCCACATGCTTCACGTCGAGCTTGGCGGCGGCTGTGGCGTCGGGCCAATCGCTCCCCGCCAGCTCCTCGAGCGTCATGCCGAAGCTCGCATAGCGCAGAAGCTGCACCTGCGTGCCTCCGGCAAGCTGGTAGCTCTGGATAAAGTCGCCGTCCTCAAACGCCACGTTTTCGATCATCTGCGCGTCGTCGGGCAGCTCCACCAGCAGCACGGGGCCGTCCGCCAGCGAAAGGGCGGGCAGCAGCAGCGCCGCGCAGAGCAGCAGCACATTCATCCATTTCTTCATTGTAAAGACCTCCTCGTTATCGTACCTCAAAGGCATAGGGCTCCCCTTGCTCAAAGGCAAGGCAGGCCTCCACCGTACACCGCGCCATATCGCGGATGGACACGTCCGTGTAAAACGCCGTGTGCGGCGCGACGATGACATTCGGGAAGGCGCTTAGCAGCGCCAGCTCGCGGTTGGCCATCGCCTCTCCCGTGTGGTTGATGTAGTACAGACCGTACTCATTCTCGATCACGTCGAGCGCTGCCGCGCCGACCTTGCCGCTCTCCAGCGCGTCGATGAGCGCCATCGTGTCAATCAGCGTGCCGCGCGCCGTGTTGACGAGAATGACCCCCGGCTTCATCGCCGCCAGCGCCGCCGCGTCGATCATGTAGTGATTCTCCGCCGTCGCCGGGCAGTGCAGCGAAATCACGTCGCACTCGTGCCAGATGGCTTCAAGCGGCACCTGCTCGCACAGACCGGGTGCGGCGTTCTCGCGCGGGTCATAGCCCAGAAGCCGGCAGCCGAAGCCCGACAGATGGGCGAGCACCGTCCGTCCGATGCGCCCCAACCCGATCACGCCCACGGTCATCTCCGAAAGCTCGCGCCCGAGCTTGCCCTTCAGCGAAAAATCCTGAAGCCACGCGCGCTCAAGCACATAGGGAAAGCGGCGGCAGGCCATGAGCATCAGCATAATGGCGTAATTGGCAACCGACGCCGGCGAATACACCGCGCTGGCTACGCGCAGGCCCAGACGGCGGGCAGCGGCCATGTCGATGTGCTCCGTGCCGATGGAGCGGGTGCAGATGTAGCGCACGCCCTGCGCGGCCAGCGCCTCCAGCAGCGCAGCATTCATGTCGCAGACGATGATGCTGATGGCATCGCAGCCGCGCGCGAGCACGGCGTTCTCCACGCTGGGGTAATCCGGGCACGTCGCGTAATCAAAGCCCGCCTCTGCGCAGAGCGCGTCGAAGGCCCCCTTCTCGTCAAAGTCGCGGAAGCTGTATACCAGTATCTTCATCTCTCATCCTCCCGGCCGCTCATCTGACGACCGACGGTATTATACCATCCCTCGCCGCTTCCGTCAAATGCGAAGCGCAATCGTCCGCCTCGCCCCGCCTTCAAAGCCCTTTATCCGGCGCGCCGTCTGTGGTATAATGGTGCCGCCCAAACTCTCAAGGAAAGGTGTCTCCTGACATGAAAAACATCCTGCTCATCGCCACCGGCGGCACCATCGCCAGCCGTCCGACCGCAGACGGCCTGCTGCCCCAGCTCCTTGCCGGGGATATTCTGCGCTGCGTGCCCAGTCTGGCGGGGCTGTGCCATGTGGATGCGCTCCAGCTCATGAATCTGGATTCCACCAACATCACGCCGGACTGCTGGCTCGCCATTGCGCGCTGCATCCGTGAGCATTACGACGATTACGACGGCTTTGTGCTCACCCACGGCACGGACACGATGGCCTACACCGCCGCAGCGCTCACCTACCTCGTCCAGTCGAGCGCCAAGCCCATCGTGCTCACCGGCGCGCAGAAGTCCATCTACTCCGAGGATACGGACGCGCGGCGCAACCTCTTTGACGCCTTCCTCGCCGCACAGGACGACGCGCTCTTCGGCGTGCTGCTCGTCTTTGACGGGCGGGTCATCGCCGGCACGCGCGCGCGCAAGACGCGCACCAAGTCGATGAACGCGTTCTCCTCCATCGATTATCCCGACGTGGCGCTGCTGCGTGAGGGGCGCATCCTGCACTACATCCGTGAGGACAAGCCTTCCTGCGCGCCGGTGTTTTATGACCGGCTGAATCCGCGCGTCTTCGTGCTGCGGCTGATCCCCGGCATGAATCCGGACGTGCTCGGTCTGCTCCTCTCCCGCTATGACGCGCTGGTGATCGAGAGCTTCGGCGTGGGCGGCCTGCCCTGCTACGAGCAGGAGGATTTTCTCTGCGCCGTGCGCGCGTGGAGCGATGCGGGCAAGCCCATCGTCATCACCACGCAGGTGCCGCACGAGGGCAGCGATCTGTACGTCTATCAGGTCGGCGCGCGCGTGGCGGGCACGCCCGGCGTGCTTCAGGCGCAGACGATGACGGTGGAGGCCGTCGTCGCCAAGCTGATGTGGATTCTCCCGCAGACGTACGACCTCAGCGAAATCGCCGCGCTGTTTGAGGCGCCCGTCGCGCATGATCTGCTGCTCTTCTCGTGACATCCTGCTGATATAACGAAGCTAGGCGCCATTTTCCTGCCTGCGCCAGCAAGTTTTCAGCAAAATCCTCCGGTCTGAAAAAAAGCCTATGCGTTTTCGCGCATCTGTGCTATAATGAATTATCATAACTCTGAATAGGAGGTTGAGACCCATGGCTTCTGAACGCACGAAGACTGCCCGCGAGCTGCGCAAGCAGAAGATGGTCCGCATCGTCGCACTGGTCGCCTGCTGCGCCCTGCTGCTCACCGCGGTGCTGCCCTATATCGCTTCCAGCCTGTTCTATTGATTCCATGACGCAAAACGCGCCGCTTTCCCTCGGGAAAGCGGCGTTTTGCTATGCTCCTGTCTCATACTGACTTGCACTTAAAAGCTCGAATATAAGCGCGAAGCGAAGAAGGGAGTTTGAGGGATGAAATCCCTCAAGCAGGTTTGGGCGGCAGCCCAATGTTCCCTTATTGTTCAAAAGAAAAAGCAGTTTCAGAGCAGGATG
>JALFHA010000012.1 GCA_022776785.1 Clostridiales bacterium
TGTACTGCCCCGCCTGCTGCATATAGCAGGTGAGCACATGGCGCAGCGACTTGCCGCCCCACAGCGCGGGAAGCATCATCGCCATATAGGCGGCGGGAATCAGCAGCACATGGCGCAGCTTGACCTGTCTGCGCAGCCACAGCGGAAGCAGCGCCGGCAGGAAGAACACCGTCTGCAGCTTGAAGGAGAGCGCCACGCCAAAGCAGACCATGCTGCGAACGGGCTTGTCCGTCAGGGCCAGCGCCAGCGCCAGCAGGCAGAAGGCCGTGTAGATGGCGTCGCACTGGCCCCAGTACGCGCCGTTGAAGACCACCGTCGGCAGGAGCTGCGCGATATGGAACAGCAGCAGCGGCGCGCTGTCGCCCTTCAGGCGCAGCGAGGCCAGACGCATGATGCCGCAGCCCAGGAGCACCTCGGCCAGCATGGAGCATGCCTTGATCATGTACTGCCAAGGATAGTTGGGGAAGCGGGAAATCAGCAGCAGCAGATACAGGTATGGCGGCGTATAGTCGCTGCTGATGTAGGCGCCCAGACCCTCGCGGATGCCCATGCCCGTGTAGCTGTAGATCCAGTTGCTCAGGAAGATGTCGTAATCGTCGCTCACATAGTCAAGCAGCGAGATCTTGCCCAGCAGCACAGCGCCCGTGATGCACAGCAGCATCACCAGCGCATAGAGCGGAAGACGACGCGCCACGCGCATCTGCACTGTGGCGGACACGGCGAACACCACTGTAAAGACCACCGTGGTGATCATCAGAATCTCATCGTAACGAAAGCCGGCATATTCATCAATTCTGGCATAGCGTGCCGCGTGTGCCAGCAGCGCGAAGACCGCCGTCGCCAAAGCGGCCAGCAGTGCGCGCGCCCAACCGGGGCATCGGATGCCCAGCGCCCGCCGGAGCGCGTCGCTCACAGGTTCCCTGTTCATGTCTGTATTCCTTTCTGACTCCGTATTGCCAAGCAGCGCTTCCGGCGCAGCGCGCCGGAATTCTCTTTTCTATTATACCGAATCCCGCGCCATCTGTACAGCAAAAGATGCTGCGGAATTCTCTGTCCATGCTCATATTCTGTCCTTGCGGCGCATACGATGAAAGAGCAAAGCGCCCAGCCGGGCGGCATGAATGCTCACATTTTGTTGAGACGGTTGACGCATTTTTGCCAAAGCCGTCTGCTATGATGACATCAGCTCAGGTTCCGCGCCCGCTCCGCCGCAGACGCTCTGTGCGGCGCAGGCCGGCGCAAGCTCCCCCCGCGACCAGATTGAATTCGAGGTGAAACCGATTTGCAAGCCCCTCTTTCCGCACCAAAGAAGCAGCCGCAAAAGCGGAGCGCGGCAGATCCGGTCTTTTCCCCTGCATTTTACCGCCCCTACGCGCTGGCGGTTGAGACGGCGCTTTTCATGCTCGGTTCCGCGCGCAGCCGCCTCGTCAAGCAGACGGGCGAGGATGTCCGCTTCATCACCTATCGGCTCAAGTCCCCCTCCTCCATCCGCGGCAAGCTGCTCAAAAAGGGTCTGCCTGTCTGTGATGAAACGGCGCGCGCAGCGCTGCACGATATCGCCGGTCTGCGCGTCGTATTCCCGTGCGAAAAGCAGGTCTATTGCTTTGCCGAGCTGCTGTGCGCCTCTCCCCTGGCTCGCGTGCTGAGCGAAAAGGACTACATCGCCGATCCCAAGCCCAGCGGCTACCGCAGTCTGCATCTGGTGCTGTCCATTCCCGTGCGCCTGCACGGCCAGAGCCTGATGGTGCCGGTGGAGATTCAGCTTCGCACGGCCGCCATGGACATGTGGGCCAGCATCGAGCACGATATGGTCTACAAGCCGGACGCCGCTCACATCGCCAGCGCTGCGCTGTCGCGTGCGCAGAGCGGCATCGCGATGAAGACATAATTATACTGTTCTGCGTTAAAACCGGCATGATGCCGGTTGCATTACCGACGAAGTGATGTAAGTCCCGTTGCTTTGCGACCGAGTCCGAAGCTTTGCAGAAGGACTTACAGAGTAAAAGATGGGATAGCGATCGCGAAGCGATGATGGGGTTTGGGGGTTCGTAATCGGCGCCGCCTGTGGGATCGGAGTCCACCGCCGCCTGCGGCGGATGAAGGTGGACGGAGCGTCGGGAACCACAAGGAGCATCCTTTGGATGCGACCATGTGCGTTCCCCGGCGGATGAAGCCGATGAAGAACGGGCAATAGCCCCGGACTGAAGTCCCCAAGCGGATTTGGAATCGTAGCCTGCCGCCCGCTGCGCGGGAAACAGGCAGGCGGAGATTTGAAAACCACAAGGAGCGCCTACGGCGCGACTATGCGGTTTTCCCGGATCGGCAGCCCAACGTATCCCATTGATAATGCATTTTTGCAAAGTAGTCAGGGAGCGAAGCGAGGCCTGATACTGTCTTGCACTTAAAAGCTCGAATATAAGCGCGAAGCGAAGAAGGGAGTTTGAGGGATGAAATCCCTCAAGCAGGTTTGGAGCCGCAACCTGCCGCCGCCTGTGGCGGAATCAGGCAGGCGAAGGCTGGAAACC
>JALFHA010000075.1 GCA_022776785.1 Clostridiales bacterium
GCCTGCTCCATGCCGGTCTCCCCGAGCAGCCGCCGGGCCTGCGCCAGCAGCGCCGCCTCCCCGGCGCACGGCTCGAGTGCGGCCAGCCGCACCAGCTCCGACACGGAGGCGACGGTTCTGTTGTCAAAGCGCAGGCGGCGCAGCACATCCTGCGCGCCTTCGCCCAGACCGGCCAGCAGCGCGGCCAGCCGCACCCGGCCATCGGCCGCGTCCACGCGCCGCATCGCCTGCGCAAAGCCGCCGCTTTTCACCAGCTCAGGCAGGATGACCTCAGCGATTTCCTCCGGAAGGTAGGCCGCCGGGGCGGGCGCGGCCAGCAGACCCGTCAGCTCCTCGCGGATACGCTCCGCAGACACGCGCAAAAGCCCCCCGCGCAGCGCCAGCGCCGCGCGCAGCGTGTTTTCCTCCAGCGCAAAGCCCAGCCGCGCACCGAAGCGGAACAGCCGCAGGATGCGCAGTGCATCCTCGCCAAAGCGGCGCTCCGGCTCCCCGACGGCGCGCATGACATGGCGCACAAGCAGATCCTCCCGCCCGCCGAACGGATCGACGAGCCCTTCCCCGTCCGCATAGGCCATCGCGTTGACGGTGAAGTCCCGCCGGGCGAGGTCGCC
Organism: Clostridiales bacterium; assembly: GCA_022776785.1. Lineage (GTDB taxonomy): Bacteria > Bacillota > Clostridia > Christensenellales > Aristaeellaceae > Ventricola. Next base: position 612 of record JALFHA010000075.1, read on the forward strand.
CCCGACCTCCCCGATGAACGCCACGCTGTCCGGATGCCGCCCGTCGGCATAGCCGCTCTCCGTTCGGAAGGTCGTCACCTCATAAAAGCCCCCCTGCGCACGCACCGTCACCGTGCCGTGCTTGAGCCCCGTGGGAATGCAGCGCCGCTCGCCAAAAAGCGCGAGCACCTGCTCCGGCCTCGCGCTCGTCGTGATATCCCAGTCATGCGGCGTCTTTCCGAGCAGGCTGTCGCGCACGCAGCCGCCTACTGCATAGGCCATGTGGCCTGCCGCGCGCAGCGTCTCCATGACCTCCCGCGCCCCCGGCTCGACGGTGATGACGATTTCTCTCACAGCAGCTTCCTCCCGGCGTATTCCTCCGCGCAGCCGTTGCGCTTCCCATTCTGTCGTCATGGCGAATCAAACCGGAGCGTCGTCCTCATGCCGTCCTGCCCGCAGACAGTCCCCGAAAAGACGGCCTGCGCGACGGGCAGATACGCCAGCGGGTCCTCGATCATCTGCGAATAGTGGGCAAGCCACAGCGCCCTCACCCCGGCCCGCGCCGCAATACCCGCCGCCTGTGCGAAGGTCATGTGCCCCCGCTCAGCGGCCATCTCCGCCTGCTCATTTTCTGCATAGGTCGCCTCGCAAATCAGCAGGTCAGCGCCTGCCGCAGCGTCAATCAGCGCATCGCAGGCGGCGGTATCGCCGGAAAAGACGAGCTTCAACCCCCGTCTCGGCTCGCCCAGCACCTGCTCCGGCAGAATGGTCGTCTCACCGAGCTGAACGCTCCGCCCCCTCTGCAGGGCGCCCCACAAGCCGACCGGCACGCCCAGCGCCTTTGCCCTCTCCGGCAAAAACTTGCCCGGGCGGCTCAGCGTGAAGCAATACCCCTGGCTGGGCACGCGGTGCGCCGTCCCGAAGGCGGTCAGGCGCGCCTGTTCGGGCCAGCCGCCGTCAAGCGCACAAAGGCGCAGCCCGCTCTCCGGAAAATCGATCAGCTCGATGGGGTACGCCGTCCTGCCAGCCAATTCCAGAATGGGCCGCATCGCCTCCCGCAGCCCCTCCGGCCCGGTGATATACAGCGTCTGCGTCCTGCCTGCACAGCTCAGGCTCTGCAAGAGCCCCGGCAGGCCGAAGATGTGGTCGCCGTGGTAATGCGTCAGCGCGATCAGATCGGCCTTCATCAGGCTGACCCCGGCCTTCCTCGCGGCCGTCTGCGTCCCCTCGCCGCAGTCAAACAGGATGGTGCGCCCGGCGCAGGTCAGCGTCGCCGCCGTCTCTGCACGCTCCGGAAGGGGCAGCAGCGCGGAGGTGCCCAGCAGCGTCACATCGATCATGAACCGCACCTCCTTTGTCGCTCTCCGTTCCCTCGCTGTGCCTTGATTGTGCTCTATTGTAACGCCCCGCCTCCTCCCCTGTCAAGCGCGGCGCTTCATTCCGAGATCAGCAGGAACCTGTCGCGGATGCGCAGCAGCGAGCCCACAAAGCCCGGCAGCGGCACATCCTCCCCCGCAACGGCGGGCAGCGTCGCCACGACCTCGCCCGCCTGCCGGACGCGCACCTCGCCCAGCACGTCGCCGCGCTGCACGGGTGCGCGCACGCCCTCCACCAGCGCGACCTCCAGCGAGGTCTTGCTCTCCTCGCCGCGCCGCAGCAGCAGTCTGACGCCCCCGCCGCTGATGACGTTCACCTCGCTGCGCGAGCCGAGGCGCACGGGCACGGTCATCCCCATGCTGTCGCCCGCCTGCACGGGGGTGAGCAGCGTGTAGTTGGCAAAGCCGTATTCCAGCATGGCGCGCGCCTCGTCAAAGCGCGTCTGGCTCGCGCCGCTGCCCAGCACCACGGCGATCAGGCGCATGCCGTTCTTCTTCGCCGTCGCGGCAATGCAGTAGCGCGCCTCGTTCGTCGAGCCGGTCTTGTAGCCGTCGCAGCCGGGATAGAAGCGGATGAGCCGGTTGGTGTTCGTCAGCCCGGTCACACGCCCGCCCTGATGCTTGAAGTCCTTCATCCACACGGTGGAGTAGGTGTAGTAGCGCGGATGCTCGTCAAGGTGCGCGCTCAGCGCCGCCACGTCCCTCGCGGTGGTATAGTGCCCCTCGGCGGGCAGGCCCGTGCAGTTGACGTAGTGCGTATTGGTGAGCCCCAGCTCCTGCGCGCGCTCGTTCATCCGGCGCACAAAGGCCTCCTCCGCGCCGCAAAGGTGCTCGGCCAGCGCCACGGCGGAATCGTTCGCGCTGGCGATGATCACGCTGGAGAGCAGCTCGCCCACCGTGTAGCTGCGGTTCGCATCCAGAAACGCCTGACTGCCGCCCATGCTCGCCGCGCGCTCGGAGACGAGCACGCTGTCCGACGCGTCGATGCGCCCATCGTCGAGCGCCTCCAGCGTCAGCAGGATCGTCATCACCTTCGTGACGCTGGCCACGGGCCTGCGCTCGTCCGCGTTCTTTTCAAAGATCACGCGCCCCGTGGACGCCTCCGTCAGGATGACGCTCGGGCTGGTGATCGTAATCGGCGGCTCCGCCTCCATCGGCTCGGCCGCAGCGGGATGCGCGACGCCCAGCGTCAGCATCAGCGCGAGCGCCAGCGCCAGCAGGGCTCCCTTGATTTTCATGTGCCGTCCTCCTTTCATGCCATAGCAGGTTCACTGCGCCATCAGCTGCGCGACCTCGCGCCTTGTCAGCCGCGGGTGCAGCGCGAGGTTGATGCCCTCCGCCACCACGCCCGCCATGCGCTCCACCAGCGCGTCCACCTCGCGCGGGGTGACGATCATCTCCCCCAGCTCGCCGGTGACGACGCGCTCCACGCACGCGGTGAGCTGCTCCTCGTCCACGTCGCCGTCCCCGTTCATCGCCAGCAAAGCGTCGCTGGCAATCGCCCATGCGGAGACGACCATCGGCACGCCCACGGCGATGACGGGCGCGCCCAGCGTCTCCCGCGTCAGCGCGCGCTGATGGTTGCCCACGCCCGAGCCGGGCGTGATGCCCGTGTCCGTCACCTGAATCGTCGAGGCAATGCGGCTGCTGCTGCGCGCGGCCAGCGCATCCACCGCGATGATCGCGTCCGGGCGCACATGCGCCGCGATGCCGCGCAGCACCTCCGCCGTCTCCACGCCCGTCACGCCCAGCACTCCTGGCGAGGCCGCGCACACGCTGGTCATGCGCTCCTCCACGTCCTCCGGCAGGCAGCCCGCCATGTGCCGCGTCACCAGCACGCGGTCCACCGTGCGCGGGCCGAGCGCATCCGGGGTCACGCTGCGGTTGCCCAGCCCCGTCACCAGCATGGTGCGCGCGCCCGGCGGCAGCATGGCGCTGATCGTCTCGCCCAGCGCCTCGCTCAGCGCCCGGCGCGTGCCCAGCTCCACGCTCATGCGCTGCGGGCAGCCCAGCGTCACATACCGGCCCATCGGCCTGCCCAGCGCCCGCGCCTGCTCCTCGCTGTCGATGACGACGGTCGTGCGCTCCACGCCGCCCGTCAGGCTCTCGCCCGGCGGCGCGCCCGCACCCTCCATCGCCAGGTCCGTCCACATCGTCCTCATGCCGCAACCCCCTCCTTGCCAAAACGGCTCGATTGTATTTTGCACCGTTTTGTGGTAGAGTATAAGCATGTCCGGCCGCTTTCGCATTCATGCCGTCAGGCGGCCCGAAAGGAGAATCTGCCATGTCCGCTGTATCCGGGCTGCTGCGCGTCATGAGCGCCGTGCCGCGCGTCCATCTGGCCGACCCGCAGGCCAATGCTGAGGAAATCGCCGCGCTGCTTGCGCGCGCCGACGAGGAGGGCGCGCAGCTCTGCGTCTTCCCCGAGCTTTGTCTGACCGGCTACACCTGCGCCGACCTGTTCCTCCACAGCGCGCTGCTTGACGCCGCAAAGGAAGCGCTCTGCGCGCTGGCCGCACGCCCCGTGCGCACGGCATTCGTCGTCGGCCTGCCGCTGGAGCTCGGCGGGCGGCTGTACAACTGCGCCGCCGTCGTGCGCGGGGGCGACATCCACATCATTCCCAAGGCATACCTGCCCAATTCCGGCGAGTATTATGAGGCCCGCTGGTTTTCGCCCGGCGAAAGCGCGGCTGATACGGCCTCCCTGCCCTGCGGCGAGGTGCCCGTGCACCGCACCGGCCTGCTCGACTGCAGGGATTTCACCCTCGGCGTGGAGATCTGCGAGGATCTCTGGGTGCCAGCGCCGCCGTCTGCGTCGCTCTGCCAGCGCGGCGCGCTCGTCATCGCCAATCCGTCGGCAGGCAACGAGCTGGTGACCAAGCACGCCTACCGCCAGTCGCTCATCAGCCAGCAGAGCGCGCGCTGCCTGTGCGCCTATGTCTATGCGGGCGCGGGCTACGGCGAATCCACGACAGACATGGTCTTCTCCGGCTATGCGGGCATCTACGAAAACGGCCGCCTGCTCGCGGAAAACCGGCGCTTTGCGCGCAAGGCCAGCTATGCCGTTGCCGATGTGGACCTCGAGCGCCTGCGCTTCAAGCGGCGGCAGAGCCGCACCTTCTTCCCCGAGCGCGCGCCGGAGGGCGATCCTGTGCCCGCGTTGCGTGCCTGTGACCTGCCCAAGCCCGAGCCGGATGCGCGCCTGCTGCGCCCGCTCTCCCCGACGCCATTTGTGCCGCAGGGGGCGGAGCTGAACGCGCGCACGGAGGAGATTCTGCTCATTCAAACACAGGGGCTGCTGACCCGTATGGAGCGTGTCGGCACACAGAAGGCCGTCGTCGGCGTAAGCGGCGGGCTGGATTCGACGCTCACGCTGCTGGCCGCCGCCTTCGCCTTTGACCGCGCGGGCTGGGACAGGCGCGGCCTCGTGGGCATCACCATGCCGGGCATGGGCACGGGACGCCGCACGCGCGGCAATGCCGAGCGGCTCATGGAACTGGTGGGCTGCACGAGCCTGTGCATTCCCATCGGAGCGGCTGTCGGGCAGCACTTTGCGGACATCGGGCAGGATCCCGAGGTGCACGACGTCTGCTATGAGAACTGTCAGGCGCGCGAGCGCACGCAGATCGTCATGGACTATGCCAACAAGATCGGCGCGCTCGCGCTGGGCACGGGCGACCTCTCCGAGCTGGCGCTGGGCTGGTGTACCTACAACGGCGACCAGATGAGCATGTACAACATGAGCGCCTCCGTGCCCAAGACGCTCATCCGCCACCTCGTGCGCTGGGTCGGTGAGCAGCTCGGTGGGGACATTCTGCCCGTCGTGCAGGACATTCTCGACACGCCCATCTCCCCGGAGCTGATTCCCTCTAAGGAGGGCGAGCTTACGCAGCGCACGGAGGACACGCTCGGTGCCTATGCGCTGCACGACTTCTTCCTCTATCACTTCATGGACAGCGGCTCATCACCGCGCAAGCTCTATGCGCTCGCGTGTGCCGCATTTGACGGGCAGTACGGCCGCGAGCAGATTCTCGCCGCGCTGCGCACGTTTGTCCGCCGATTTTTCACCCAGCAATTCAAGCGCTCCGCCATGCCGGACGGCCCGAAGGTCGGCTCGGTCAGCCTCTCGCCCCGCGGCGACTGGCGGATGCCCTCGGATGCGCTCGCCAGCGTGTGGCTGCGCGAGGTCGAGGCGCTGTAATTCGTTCGGGAGAAAATGCTTTATCTGAAATTCAGCACATAATCAGTTGCTTGACAGAGAATCGAATGATGATTACAAGAGATAACGGATATGCGATTAATCAGCAAGCTGTCGAAGGACGGAAGCACAATCAGGAAGTATGCAAGGAGCGGGACGCGTATATTGATCCTTGCCGCGCAACGGCGTTTGTTCTCGTGGTTCTGCACCACAGCGGCATCGGCAGACTGGGCAAGTATATTCTGGGTTTTCACATGCCGGTGTTCTTTATCATTGCTGGGCTGACCTTCAATGTCATCCATGCAGAGAACAGAGACGTCAAACTCTTTTCAATCAAGCGTTTTCGGCAGCTGGTTGTGCCCTACTTTGAATTTGAGCTTCTGAATCTGGGGTTAACCTGGCTGCTTGAAGCGGCCAGCATCGGCAGTTATCATGCCCCATTATTGCCGGCTGCGAAAAGCATTCTGCTATGTATCAACAACAGCGCATATATCGGAATATCCCTGAGGCTCTGGTTTTTGCCCTGTATGGCGCTGTCTTCCATTGTTTTTGTCGCCATATTATCCTTAGCCAAGGCCGGCAAGAAGAATGCAGCGTGCTTTTTCCTGATGTGCTTTTCGCTTTTTGCCCATTATATGCTGCAGGTATTCCTTCATAAAAGGCTTCCGTTCACACTGGATATTTCACTATTGGCGTTTTTTTTACATTGCTTTCGGCTACGTTTTCAAAGAAAGCCTGTATAAACTGATACTGTCTTGCACTTAAAAGCTCGAATATAAGCGCGAAGCGAAGAAGGGAGTTTGAGGGATGAAATCCCTCAAGCAGGTTTGGAATCGCAGCCTGCCGCCCGCTGTGCGGGAAACAGGCAGGCGGAGATTGGAAACC
>JALFHA010000080.1 GCA_022776785.1 Clostridiales bacterium
GCGCGCGCGGTGCGGATGTAATCCTGCTGCATGACCTCCAGCATCGAGGATCGCGTCATGCGCGCGATGTAGGCGATGGGGGAGAAGGACAGGCACGTCACCGGCAGGATGTAGTGCTTCCAGGAGGACAGGCCGTAGGTCGGCAGCCACTTGAGCACGCCCGCAAACAGATACAGCAGCAGCACAGAGATCACGAACAGCGGCACGCACACGCCGATGGTGGCGATGACCATGGCGACGCCGTCAAACAGGCTGCCGCGCTTGATGGCCGAGATGATGCCCAGCGCGATGCCGATGACCACCGAAAAGGCCACGGCGAGGATGCCGATGCGCGCGGAAATCGGGAAGCCGCGGGAGATCAGGTCGTTGACCTGCACGCTGGAATTCTTGTAGGAGGCGCCGAAGTCGCCGTGCAGGATGTTCTCCATATAGCGGAAATACTGCTTGTAAAGCGGCTGGTCGAGGCCGTACTTCTCATTGAGGCGCTGCATGACCGATTCCGGCACATTCTTCTCGCCTTTGGAGAACGGGCTGCCGGGAATGGCGTGCATTAAAAAAAAGCAGCAGGTGATGAGCACCACGATGGTGACAAGGCCGGAGAGAATGCGCTTGAAGATATACTTGCCCACTGGGGAACCCCCTTTTTGCTCCGTGCAAAATACAATATACTCTTATTATAGTCCCTATAGACGCAAATTTCAACAGGATTTTCCAGAAGTCAGGGCGAATCAGACACATTTTTTGACGCTTTTTGCGTGCAAAAATTCATTATTGCAGGCGTTTTTCATTTCTCGCTTGACAAAAACAGGGTAATTTGCTATTCTAGCTGCATACACTTCCGCGCTGCGGGCGCAGCCCCGCGCCGCGGACAAATCAATATTGGAGGTCATCAGGATGAAGAAACTGCTTACGGCGATGCTTGCCGCCCTGCTCCTGCTGCTGTGCGGAGCCGGTGCGCTGGCGGAAGCGAAGATCACCTTCCAGATGAGCGGCGAGCCCGAGTGCATGGACCCGACCCTCAACGATTATTCCTCCGGCTCCTACGCGCTGCAGAGCCTGTTCCGCGGTCTGTACAAGTACGCGGCGGACGGCTCCCTCGAGCCTGCGATGGCGGAAAGCTACGAGGTTTCCGAGGATGGCTGCACCTATACCTTCCACCTGCGCGAGGGGCTCAAGTGGTCCGACGGCACGCCGCTGACCGCAAAGGACTTTGAGTACAGCTGGAAGCGCGTGCTCGACCCCGAGGCCGGCAGTGAGACGGCCTACACGCTCTACGGCCTCATCAAGAACGGCTATGAGTGCTTCGTTGACAGGAGCGTCGCCGTCGAGGATCTGCCCATCCGCGCGCTGGACGACCTCACCTTCCAGGTGGAGCTGATCGCCCCGGCGAGCTACTTCATTTCCCTGACGGCCTCCACGGCGTTCATGCCCGTGCAGCAGGCGACGGTTGAGAAGAGCGGCAATGACTGGGTGACCAGCCCGGAGACCTATGTCTGCAACGGCCCCTTCATGGTCAAGGAAATGAAGAAGGACGAGAGCTATACCTTCGTCAAGAACCCGAACTACTACATGGCCGACGACGTGAAGATCGACGAGGTGCAGTATGTGTTCCTCAACGCCGCCGAGACCGTGAAGATGGCCTTTGACAACGGCGAGATCGATATCGCGACCTCCGTCAACGCCGACGCCATGAAGGCCTACGAGGGCACCGAGCAGCTCGTGAGCAGCAACCGCATCGGCTACCGCTACTATGAGTTCAACTGCGCCAAGGAGCCCTTCAACGATGCGCGCGTCCGCCGCGCTCTGACGCTGGCGCTCAACCGCGAAATCCTCATCAACGCGATCATTCAGGACCCGACCCGTCCCGTGCTGTGCGGCTGGGTGCCCTACGGCATCAAGGACGTGCTTAGCCCGGAGACCGATTGGCGCGACGTCGTGGGCGCCGCCTTTGCTGAGGACATCGAGGAGGCCAAGGCGCTGCTGGCCGAGGCTGGCTACCCGAACGGCGAGGGCTTCCCGACCTTCTCCATCAAGTATACGCCGAGCACCGAGCTTGAGAATGTCGCGCAGGCGATGTCCCAGATGTGGAAGCAGTATCTCGGCCTGAACTGCGAGGTCAGCGCCGTGGAGAGCGGCGTGTACTGGGCCGATGAGACCGGTACCCGCGCCTCCGGCGACTTTGAGATCGCCTACATGGGCTACACGCTGGACTATCCGGAGCCGAGCGCTGCGTTCTTCGTGCTGGAGAACGCCGAGGGCGACGCGAAGACCCGCTGGGACTGCCCCGAGTACCTCGAGCTGTGCAAGAAGATGCGCAACAGCATCGGCGACGAGGAGCGCGAGGAGATCTACAAGCAGGCCGAGGCGCTGCTGGCGCAGGAGTGCCCCGTGATCCCGATTTACAACTATGTGGCTACCGCGCTGGTTTCCGGCCGCGTGCAGGGCTTCACCCGCAACAGCAACGGCCATCCGAACTTTGAGTACTGCACCATCGCGGAATAAGCAAGCAGCTCTCTGAGCGTGCATAAAGGCCGCCCTGAGTGTGCAACCTGTCCTTCAAGGAAGGGTGGGGAGCACATGAAGGGCGGTTTTTTTCGCGGCATTCGGGAATGGGTGCTGGATAACGCGCATCTGGTAACGCTGGGGGCCGTGCTGGCCGTCATCGCAGCCAGCGCGATGTATACGAAGCAGGTCGAGCAGCGCGCGGGCGAGGTGCAGGCAGCCGCGCAGGCCGCGGAGCTGGCCGCATCCCCGGCGGCGCAGGCGGTGACGCCCCTGCCAGAGCTGGCCGCCTCCGCCAGCCCGCTGCCCACGATTGCGCCGCTGACGCTCAATCTCCAGGCTGTGCGCCCGGGTGGCGCGACGGTGTGGCCCGTCTCCGGTGACGTGCTGCGCGGCTTTGACGGCGATACGCCCGTGCTCTGGGAGGCGCTCTCCTGTGTGCGCGTCCACGCGGCGCTGGACGTCGGCGGCGAGGCGGGCGAGGAGGTGCTCTGCGTGATGGACGGCACGGTGAGCAGCGTCGTGCGCGACGAGCTCTGGGGCTGGCGCGCCGAGGTGCAGCAGACCGACGGCAGCCGGGCGGTCTACTGCGGGCTGGCCGTATGTACGGTGAGTCCGGAGCAAAACGTGACGCGCGGGCAGACACTGGGCACGCTGCTGGAGAGCATTCCCTGCGAGGCCGAGCTGGGGCCCCACCTGCATCTGGAGCTCACGCGCGATGGAAAAAAGGAAAATCCGCTGGAGCTGCTTCCGCAGAGAAGGAGCACGGCAGGATCGCAGACCTGATACTGTCTTGCACTTAAAAGCTCGAATATAAGCGCGAAGCGAAGAAGGGAGTTTGAGGGATGAAATCCCTCAAGCAGGTTTGGAATCGCAGCCTGCCGCCCGCTGTGCGGGAAACAGGCAGGCGGAGATTGGAAACC
>JALFHA010000185.1 GCA_022776785.1 Clostridiales bacterium
TCCTGCTCTGAAACTGCTTTTTCTTTTGAACAATAAGGGAACATTGGGCTGCCGCCCAAACCTGCTTGAGGGATTTCATCCCTCAAACTCCCTTCTTCGCTTCGCGCTTATATTCGAGCTTTTAAGTGCAAGACAGTATTAACACAGAACAGTATTATATCCGCAAGAAAAGTACACAAAAGCGGTCCTGATGCTCAGGTGGCGTCAGAACCGCTTTTTCTGTTTGTTATGCGCCGCTGTGCTGCTCCCAGTTCGGCAGAATCTCCGCGTCGTCATAATACAGCGGCATTCTGAGCGTGACGCAGGTGCCATGCCCCGGCTCGCTCGCGATGTCCATATCCGCCGACGCGCCATAGAGCAGATGCAGGCGGTCGAGCACATTGCGCACGCCCAGCGACGTCCTGCCGCCCTGCTGCTGCGCGCCTGCGCGCCCGAGCACCCGGTCGATCATCTCCTGCGTCATGCCCGCACCGTCATCCTCAATGCGGATAACCAGCCTGCCGTCCTGCTCCTGCGCGCTGGCGACGATGTCCGTGCCGCCCGCCCGGCCGCGCCCATGCACCAGCGCGTTCTCGAGCAGCGGCTGGATAATCATGGTCGGCAGCCGTGCGCCACACACCTGCGGCTCAATGCGGAAGGTCGTTCTCAGTGAGCTGCCGTAGATGCAGCGGTAGATCTCCGCGTACTGCTCCAGGCTTGCAAATTCATCCTCCACCGTAACCACCTTCTTGCGCATGGCGTCCGCGTTCTGCCGGAAATAGGCGGAGAGCATGACGATCATATCGCTCAGCTCGTCGTTGCCGTCGATTTTCGCCAGCGCGTTGATGGTTTCCAGCGCGTTGTAAATGAAGTGCGGGTTGATCTGCCAGTGCAGGAAGCGGTATTCGTAGGCCAAATTCTGGTATTCCGCGCGGCGCTTGCTCTTTTCCTCCGCGACAAGCTGGTCAATCAAGCCCCTCATCTTGGCCGTCATCCGGTTGAACTGGCCGGTGAGCACGCCGATTTCGTCCCCGCCCTCCACGGGGATGCTCACATTCAGGTCGCCCGCCTCCACGCGGTGCATCGAATCCACAAGATGTTGAATCTGACCCGTCATCTGCCTGCTGATGACCGCCGTGATCGCCAGCGCCAGCAGCAGACCCATCAGCGCGGCCAGCAGGCCGCTGTGCAGCACGGAATCCTGAAGCGCCGCCACGCCGTCCATCGGCAGAAAGCCGATCGCCGTCCAGCCCTGCCGCTCAAGCCGGCAGACCGCATAGCTCGTCCCCGCTGCGCTGACCTTGGCGCTCTCCTCAGTAAGCACGGCCGCCGCCGTCTCCGTCAGCGCGTCCACGTCCGGCCCCGCGCCGACGATCATCTGCCCATCCTCGTTGAAGAAGATGACGGAGCAGGCCATCTGGGTGTTGTAGCTCCCCATGCTGACCAACTCGTTCTTCTTCATATGGGCGCACATCTTGCCGACATAGTGCAGCGGCGCGGTGTCGTAGACGTCGCGCAGCAGGTAGACCTCGCCGTCCTCCGTGCGCACCCACTGCGCATGGCCGAAGCGCTTCTCCTGGTTGGCCGGGTCGTTGAGCAGCAGCTCGCTCTGCGAGCCCTTTCTGGAATCGGAGAGAAAGCTGCCGACGCACTGCCCGTTTTCCAGCCTGACCATGACATGGCTGTAGCCCGAATGCACGTCGATCATGTTGCTCAGCGCGCGCACCAGCTCGATCTGCTGCGCGTCCGTGCTCTTCCGGGCCGCCATCGCGCCCATCTGCTTGGCCGCGCCGGTGCTCACGCTCTTGGAATACAGGTAGTTTTCGGCGCTGTCCGCAGCGTTGGTGAAGTTGATGAGCACCTGCTCCGTGAGCTGAACGAGGCTGTCCGTGCCCGTCTGCTGCAGCACGGCGGAGGCCTGCAGCGTAATCATCGCCGTAATCGCCAGAATGACGAGCAGCACGACGGCCATATGGGTAATGAGCAGCTTCGTCCTGTATGGCAGATCAAAAAACCTCTTCATCAATGCCTTCACGGCCTTCATCCTCCCGCCCTTGATTATGGAAGGATTTCGCCGCGGCAGACGGCTTTTCCTTCCGCGGGCACGCATCTCACGCCTGTTTTGCAAGCAGCTCCCCGATGGCAAAGATGTGCCCCATCACGCGCAGGGAATCCCCGCACGGCAGCGGCGAGCTCCCCTGCCGCACGCCCTGCACAAACGCGGCGATCTCCGCTGCAAAGGCCTCCTGCTGGGCATTCTTACTGACCGGCAGCACTGCTGCCTCGCCATGCTCAAACAGCGTGAGCGAGGCGTCCTTCCTCGCGTCCATCTGGATGTTCAGCGGCGCATGGAACTGGTATTCCAGCGCGGCCTGCGGATAGTCCGCGCGGAAATACGCCGTGAAGGGATAGCGCGGCGGCATCCTGTTGGAAACCTCCAGCAGCGCCTGCGTCCCTGACGGCCAGCGCATCGTAACGCACAGCCGCCGCCACGAGCCCTCCGGCCCTTTGCTGCCGCAGGCGGAGAGCACCTGCGCGTCAACGCCCATCAGCGCGCACACCATGTCCAGATCATGCACGAGCAGGTCGAACAGCACGCCGCCGCCCCGGTTGGGGTCGGGCATCCACTGCGTGCGGCTGGCGTGCTGCAAACGCCGCGCGACGATCAGCTCCGGCGGGCCCATCCGGCGCATTTCCGCCGCGATGCGCCTGTATTCCGGCCACCAGCGCAGCATCTGACCGATCATCAGCAGCCGCCCCGTGCGCCGGGCGGTCTGCTCCATGCGCCCGCACGCCTCGCGCGTAAGCGCCATCGGCTTTTCGCACAGCACATGCGCCCCGTGCTCAAGCGCCATGACGGTATACTGCTCGTGCAGGTGCGTCGGCACGCAGACGGAGACGAGCTCCGGACGCTCGCGCTCGAGCATCTCCTGCGCGTCGGTATAGGCGCGGCACGAAAAGCGCCGGGCAAACGCCTCCGCCTTCTCCCTGTCCGGGGCGCAGACGGCGCACAGGCCCACCGCCTGCTCCCCCTCAAGCGCCTGATAGGAAACCGCATGGAATTCCGCGATGAAGCCCGCGCCGATGATGGCTGCCTTCATGGATGCACCCTCCTTTTCCTGTCATACTATTTTGCGGCTAAAATCTAGCTTTGCAGAATCAGTCCCGTTTCAATCGTAGGATGCTTCGCATCCTGCTCTGAAACTGCTTTTTCTTTTGAACAATGAGGGAACATTGGGCTGCCGACCCGGGAAACCCGCATAGTCGCGCCAAAGGCGCTCCTTGCGGTTTCCAGCCTTCGCCTGCCTGATTCCGCCACAGGCGGCGGCAGGTTGCGGCTCCAAACCTGCTTGAGGGATTTCATCCC
>JALFHA010000204.1 GCA_022776785.1 Clostridiales bacterium
AGAAGCGTATACGCCTCCTCGCCTGCTTCTCATCCGGCGCGGCCTTCGGGCGCTCGCACTCGATGAGCAGCACATCCGCCGCAGCGGCATAATATCCCCGCAGCGCGCCCAGCAGCGCCGCACCCGCGCCACGTCCGCGGCAGACCGGCTCCACGGCGAGGTAATCCAGCAGCAGCACGCGCCCCTGCCGCGGCCGGTAGACCAGCGCATAGGCGATCATCGCGCCGCCGTCGTGCGCGCCGAGCACGTCATATACGCCCGCGCGCTTCATCCGCAGGATGGATTCAAGCGGCTTGAGCTCGCTTTCCGGAAAGTCGCGCCGCATCTGATGGGCATACAGCAGGCGCGTCTGCGTATCTGTCAGCGGGCGCAGGGTCAGCACGCGGCCTCCGCGGCGCGGTTTTCAGCGATGATGTTGCGCACCCACACGCCCTTTTTCATCAGCACGAAGCCGATGACGGATTTCACCAGCTCCAGCGACTGCACAAGCAGATACATCGGCACGATGGTCATATCCGTGGCATACGCCAGCAGGAAGGCAATCGGCACGCAGACGCCCCATGTGAACACGCTGTCAAACAGGAAGGTGATGATCGTGCGCCCGCCGGAGCGCAGCGTAAAGTAGCAGCAGTGCGCGAAGGAATAGACCGGCATCATCAGCGCCACGACGTAGAGCAGCTGCGAGGCGATTTCCCGCACATGCGGCTCCGTGTTGTAGATGTGCGGGATTTCCGGGGCGAGCAGCGCCAGCGCCAGCCCCATGACGAGATTGCTCGCCACGGAGGCCGTCACCAGCCGCCAGGCGGTCGTCTTTGCGCGCTCGATGTCGCCCGCGCCCAGCGCCTGCCCGACCATGATCGCCACCGCGTTGCCCATCGACAGGAACACCACCTTGAACAGGTTGCTTACCGTCGAGGCGATGTTGCACGCGGCCACCACGTCGAGCCCGCGCACCGAGTAGCACTGCAAAAGCACCGCCATGCCGGAGGACCAGAGGAATTCATTCACCAGCAGCGGCATCCCCTTCACCATTACATCGCGAAGCAGCCTGCCCGGCACACGCAGCGTCCTGTACGCGCCGCGGATAAACGGGAACGCCTCCCGCCTGCCGTGCGTGTACGCCACGATGATGAGCACCTCGACATAGCGTGAGAGCACTGTGGCAATGGCCGCGCCGGTCACGCCCAGCTTCGGGAAGCCGAGCTTGCCGAAGATCAGCAGATAGTTGAAGATGAGGTTGATGAAGATCGCCACGACGCTGGCGAGCATCGGCAGGCGCGTTTCGCCCACCTCGCGCAGCGTGCTGGCATAGACCTGCGCCACCGCGAAGGGCAAAAGCCCCGCGAGCATCACGCGCAGGTAGTCCATGCCGTAGCCGAGCGTCGCCTGCATGTCCTGCGCGCTCGTTCCCTCCGCCAGATAGAGCGAAATCAGCTTCTCCGGCAGCAGCAGAAAGACGAGCGAGGCCAGCGCGAGCATGGTCACGGCGATCATCCACTTGATGCGGAAGCAGTGGCGCACGCCCTCGTCATCCCCCGCCCCCGCGTACTGCGTGGCAAAGATGCCCGCGCCCGCCAGCCCGCCGAAGATGCAGAGGTTAAAGATGAAGAGCAGCTGATTGACGATGGCGACCGCCGACATTTGCAGCGTGCCCACGCGCCCGACCATCACATTGTCCAGCAGGCTGACGACGTTGGTCACCGTGTTCTGAATGATGATGGGCACGACCACGGCGATCATCTGCGCGTAGAACGCGCGGTTTCCGATGAGCTTATGGCGCAGCGCGCCGCCCCGGGTGGTGCTTGGCATTTCCTTTTTCCTCCGTGATGATCGTGCGCCGCTCCCCTCCGTTGAGGCGCGGCGCACCGGTTTGTTTCTGTCCGTTTGTCCGCCGTCTACTATAACACAAGAAAAAAGGTTTGTAAACAGCCTCGGCGCTGTGATATACTGAATTCATCAAAAACCGCCGTCTGAGGCGGAAGAGAGGAGCCTTTTCATGACCTTTTCCATGATTCACGAGAACTATAACGTCAGCGATCTCGACGCCTCCATCGCGTTTTATGGCAAGGCGCTGGGTCTTCACGAGGTGCGACGCAAAAATGCCGCGGACGGCTCGTTCATCATCGTCTACCTCGCCGCGCCGCAGGGCGACTTTGAGCTGGAGCTGACATGGCTGCGCGACCATCCGCAGAAGTATGATCTCGGCGAGTGCGAGTTCCACCTCGCCTTCCGCACAGACGATTTCGAGGCCGCGCACACCCTGCACGAGCAGATGGGCTGCATCTGCTTTGAAAACCCGGCGATGGGCATCTACTTCATCACCGACCCCGACGGCTACTGGCTGGAGATTCTGCCGCCGCGGTAATCTGTACAAGTAGCCAGCAGCTGCTCCACATTCGGCCCATTTTGTACTTTTCCATCCTTTTTCCTTCGAGGCCAATCATGAAGCAATTTCCTTGAGGTTAAAACTGTATAAGCATCACCCCGCGGGCATATCCTGTCTGCGGGGTGATGTTTATGAAAATCCAGATAAAGCCGCTCGCCGTCTCGCTGGCGGTTCCGCTCGTCCTCGGCGCAGTATCGGGCTTCATGGCTCGCGATGGCATGAAAGCCTTCGCGTCGCTGCAAAAGCCGCCGCTTACGCCGCCGGGCTGGGTGTTTCCCGTGGTCTGGACGATTCTCTACGCGATGATGGGCTATGCCTCTTACCTCGTTTATACATCCGGGGAATCGAAGAGCGCCGTGCGCGTGGCCCTCACCGCCTATGGTGTGTCGCTCGCCGTCAACCTGCTCTGGCCGCAGTTCTTCTTCGGGCAGGGCGCGTATATGGCCGCATTTCTGCTGCTGTGCGCGCTCTTTGTTCTCGTGCTGTGGACGGCGCGTCTGTTCGGCGCGCTTGTGCAGACGGCAGGCGCGCTGCTCGTGCCCTATCTGCTCTGGATTGTCTATGCAGGCTATCTCAACCTCGGCGTTGCGCGGCTGAACTGAGCTCAGTTCTCCTTGAGCGTGCCCACGAGCTCCTGCGCATTGCCGACGCCCTGCGCGTCGCAGTAGTCGTTCAGCTCGCGGATGACGCGCGGGCAGGCAAACGGATCGGTGAAGTTCGCCGTGCCGACCATGACGGCCTTCGCGCCGCAGAGCATGAACGCCGCCGCGTCCTCGCCCGTCTCGATGCCGCCCATACCGATGATCGGGATGGACACCTTCTTCGCGCTCTGCCAGACCATGCGCAGCGCCACCGGGCGCACCGCTGGGCCGGAGAGGCCGCCCGTGTTGTTGGCGAGAATCATGCGCCGCTTCTGCACGTCCACAGCGATGCCCGTCAGCGTGTTGATCATCGAGATGGCGTCCGCCCCGGCCTCCTGCGCGGCCAGCGCATTCTCCGTGATGTCCGCCACATTCGGCGTGAGCTTGACGATCAGCGGCTGGCGCGCCGCCGCCTTGACGGCCTTCGTAATCGCGTAGACGCTCTCCGGCTTTACGCCGAAGGCCACGCCGCCCTCATGCACGTTCGGGCAGGAGATGTTCATCTCCAGCAGATGCACGCCCGTCGGCGCGAGCACCTCGGCCATTTTTACATATTCCTCGACACAGGTGCCCGTGATGTTGGCGATGACGGCCACGTCCTTTTGGAGCAGCCACGGCAGGTCGTGCTCGATGAAGCTCTCCACGCCGGGGTTTTGCAGCCCCACGCTGTTGAGCATCCCACTGGGCGTCTCCGCGATGCGGGAGGGCGGGTTGCCCGTGCGGGGCTTCAGGCTCAGGCCCTTGACGGAGATGCCGCCCAGCGCGGAGATGTCATACAGCTCGTCGAACTCACGGCCGAAGCCAAATGTGCCGCTGGCGGCGATGACGGGGTTTTTGAGCCTGACCCCGCACAGCTCGAGGGACAAATCAGCCATTGAGCACGACCTCCTTGCTGTCAAACACCGGGCCGTCCTTGCAGACGCGCCTGTACACCCAGCCGCCTTCCTGCGTAACCTTCACATTGCACCCAAGGCACGCGCCGATGCCGCAGCCCATCCGCTCCTCCAGCGAGAGCTGGCAGGGAATATCCTGCCCGGCGGCAATCTTCTGCACGGCCAGCAGCATGGGCAGCGGCCCGCAGGCCATGATGCAATCCGGGCGACGCTGTGCAATCGCCTCAAGAAGCGGCTTGGTCACCAGTGCGCGCTCGCCGAGCGTGCCGTCGTCGCTGACAGCCGTCACCGGGCAGGGCGATTGCGTCATGCCATAGGCGTGCGCCGCGCTGCGGAAGCCGAAGAACGCCCGCGAGCCCTCCCCGGCGAAGCCATCCATCGCGCAGCAGATGGGCGCGATGCCCACGCCGCCGCCGACGAAGTATATGCTCTGCGCGCCATGCGCGTCAAAGCCCGTGCCCAGCGGGCCGAGCACGCGCACGCTGTCCCCCGCCTTTAGGCCGCAGATGAGCTGCGTGCCGCGCCCCTTGGGCTGGATGGCGAGCGTCAGCGTGCCCGCCTCCCGGTCGAAGGCCATCAGGCTGATGGGGCGGCGCAGCACATGCGCGCTGTCCGGCACGAGCATCTGGATGAACTGGCCGGGCTGCGCCGCCTGCGCAATCTCCGGCGCGTGAAGGATCAGCCGGACAAGCCCCTCGGCCATCGGCCCGCAGGAGAGCACCCGCGCATCCATGTCGCGCATCATCTGATCTCCTTTCCTGCCGCCTTCAGGCAGTCGCAGAGATCCTCGCGCATCCGGATCGCTTCCTCGCGCGCCGCCGTATCAAAAGCCATGCCCTCGCGCTTCTTCCATGCGCAGAGGATGGAGCGGGAGGCGTTGACAATCGCGCCGCTGCCGTTTTCGTCAAAGCAGCCGGCGATGTCCGCGCCGGTCGCGCCCTGAGCGCCGTAGCCCGGCACCAGGAAGAAGGCGTGCGGCATCCGCGCGCGCAGCGCCGTGCCCTGCTGCGGATACGTCGCGCCGACGACCGCGCCCACGGCGGAGTAGCCGCTCTCGCCGCGCGTCGCCTCGCCCCACTCCTCCACGAGGTCGGCCACCGCCTCGTAGAGCGTGCGTCCATCCTCAAAGCGCATATCCTGCAGCTGACCGGAGGACGGATTGCTCGTCTTCACCAGCACGAAGATGCCGGTATCGTTCGCCGCGCACGCGTCCATGAACGGCTTCACGCCGTCCACGCCAAGGTACGGGTTGATGGTCGCGAAGTCCGCGCGGAAGGCGCGCTGCGCGCCGCCGGGCATGTCGGTTTTGCCGATGTAGGCGTTGGCATAGCAGGCCGCCGTCGCGCCGATGTCATTGCGCTTGACGTCGGCCATCACCAGCAGCCCTCTGGAGGCCGCGTAGTCGATGGTGCGCTCATAGGCCTTCATGCCCGCCGCACCGTACATCTCATAGTACGCCACCTGCACCTTGACCGCCGGCACGATGTCGCAGAGCGCGTCCATCAGCCGCACGTTGTACTGGTAGACCGCCTCCGCCGCATCCTCAAAGGAGCGGATGCCCTGCGGCATGATCTCCTGCACAAAGCACTCCGGCAGGTACTCGATGCGGGTATCCAACCCCGCAACCGTCGGGTTCTTCAGCTCGCGAATGCGCGCGGCCAGCTTCTCCATCTTATTCATCTTACAGCCCCTCCTCGTCGATGACGCGGCCGCCCACCAGCGTGGCGCACACCGCTCCGGTATATGTTCTGCCGTCAAACGGCGTGTTGTGTCCCTTGGACTTGAAAGCGGAAGCATCCACCGTGACCTCTTTTTCCGGATCGAGGATGACGACATCGGCCGGCGCGCCGACGGCAAGCGAGCCGCCCGACACACCCAGCAGCTTTGCGGGCTGCGTGCTCATCAACGCGATGAGGCGCTCGAGCGTCATGTAGCCCTTCTTCACCAGCTCGGTATAGCTCACGCAGAAGGCCGTCTCAAACCCGCTGATGCCGCTGGCAGCGATGTGGAATTCCACGCGCTTCTCGTCCTCGTGATGCGGCGCGTGGTCGGTGGCAATCGCGTCGAGCGTGCCATCCACAAGGCCCTGAATGCAGGCGAGCCTGTCCTCCTCCTCGCGCAGCGGCGGGTTGACGCGGCAACGGCTGTCGTAACCCTCCACCCATGCGTCGGTCGCGCCGATGTAGTGCGGCGTGGTCTCCGCAGTCACGCGGACGCCGCGCGCCTTCGCCTCGCGCACGAGCTGCACGCCGCCGCGCGTGGAGAGGTGGCACAGGTGGATGCGCTTGCCCTCTGCCTCGGCCACGAGAATGTCGCGCGCCACCATAACCTCCTCCGCCGCGCGGGTGATGCCCGGCAGGCCGAGCTTGGTGGACATGTAGCCCTCGTTCATCACGCCGTCGCCGACGAGGTTCCTGTCCTCGCTGTGGCTCATGATGAAGATGCCGAAGTGGTCGGCGTACTGCATCGCCAGACGCATGAGGTTCGAGTTGGTGACGGGCCGCCCGTCGTCGGAGATGGCGACGATGCCCGCCGCGCGCATCCGGCCGATTTCGGCCATTTCCACGCCCTCGAGCCCCTTGGAGACCGCGCCGACCGGGTAGACGTGCACGCCGCTTCCCTTCGTCTCAGCCTTCTCGATAATGTAGCGCGTCACCGCCGCGCTGTCGTTGACGGGCTTCGTATTGGGCATACAGCACACGCCCGTAAAGCCGCCGCGGGCCGCCGCGCGCGTGCCGGAGATGATGTCCTCCTTGTACTCAAGGCCCGGGTCACGCAGGTGGCAGTGCATGTCGATGAAGCCCGGAGCGACCACGCGCCCAGCCGCATTGATGACGCGCGCGCCCTCAGCACTCAGCCCCTCGCCGACGGCGGCGATTTTTCCATCCTCAATGAGCACGTCGAGCACAGCGCTGACGTCGCTTGCCGGGTCGATCACATGACCGCCGCGAATCAGAATCCTCTCGTCCTTCATGGCTCAGCCCTCCCTTCTGGTGAGCATGTAGAGCAGCGCCATGCGCACGGCGACGCCGCTTTCCACCTGCTGGGTGATGACCGACTGCGGCCCATCTGCCGCGCTGGAGGCGATCTCCACGCCGCGGTTCATCGGGCCGGGGTGCATCACCAGCGCGTGCTTCTTCGCCAGCGCCACGCGCTCAGGCGTAATCTCCCAGTTGTCGCAGTATTCCGCGACGGACGGGAACAGCCCCTTCTGCTGGCGCTCACGCTGGATGCGCAGGCCCATCACCACGTCCGCGCTCTCGCAGGCGTCCTCGATGGTCGGAGCAACGGTGCAGCCCAGCCGTTCAATGT
>JALFHA010000237.1 GCA_022776785.1 Clostridiales bacterium
ATCTACGGCAGCCGCGACGCGTTCATCAAGACCTACATCTTCGACCCCGGCGATCCGAATTCCCTGGTCAGCCAGCTCACGCGGGCGCTTGATAACGCCGTGGTCATGCGCGAGGAGCTCACGAGCGATACGCTCTGCTACATCCAGATGGCGCTGGACACCCTGCGCGAGGGCGAGAAGGACAGCGCGCACATGCTCACCCTCCAGCAGGTGGAGGACGACCTGTTCGCCTTCTGGGGCAGCGCAGACGACAACGTGGTGAGCGAGGAATGCCGCACGCTGATGAAGTGCGGCAAGTACGTCGAGCGGCTCGACCTGTATGTGCGCCTGAACTACCCCTACCGGGATGTGGAGAAGGAGCTGAGCAAGCTGCTCAACCGGCTCTCGAAGGTGCGCTTCGCCTACGACGAGACGGCGGCCAAGCGCATCATCGGCCTGACGGCGGACGAGGCAAGCTACAAGGCCAACAGGCAGGAGATCCTGAACCTGCTGTGCAGGGTGCTCGCATGAGGCGCTACAGCTTTGAGTATTCGCTGGAGCTGGCGTTTTCTGGCGAGGCGAGCCGCCATACGTTCCTGCTGCGCTTTGCGCCGCCGAGCGATGCGGCGCAGCAGGTCTGGGGCTTTGACGCGCACTGCGCCCCGGAGGTGACGCTGGCCCGGTCGCGCGATGCTTTCGGCAATGGGCTTTTGCTCGGACATATCGAGGGCGCGCATGACGCGCTCTCCTTTTTCGCGCGTGGGGAGGCGCTTGTGCGCGGCGGCCCGGCTGAAGGGACGTGCCCGGCCGTCTATGCACTGCCGACGGCGCTGACACAGACAAACGAAGAGCTGCGCGCGATGGGCGAGGGCCTGCACGGCAGCGCGGAGGAGAGAGCCATGCGCATGGCCGAGCGCATCCGCGAGCGCGTGACCTACCGGCAGGGCGTGACGAGCGAGCGCACGACCGCGCTGGAGGCGCTTGCGCTCGGCGCGGGCGTGTGTCAGGATATGGCGCACCTGCTGCTCGCCTGCCTGCGCGCGCAGGGAATGGCTGCCCGCTACGTCGCCGGGCTCATCCCCGGCGAGGGTGAGACGCATGCGTGGGCGGAGGTCTGGGACGGCGCGCGCTTTGTGGGGGTCGATCCCACGCATTTGAAGTTGACGGACGACACCTACCTGCGCGTGTGCGCCGGGCGCGATGGCCGCGACTGTGCCATCAACCGCGGCGTGTTCGCCGGGGGTGTGAGCCAGACCATGCGCGTGCGCGCGCGGATGACGGAAAGGGCATAAAGCTACAGCGCCCGCTCCATCCAGACCGCACTTTTCTCCCGCTGGCGCTCCGCAAAGCCCAGCGCATGGTGCAGCGAAAGCGAGGCGGCATTGTCCGGCGCGATGGAGACGACGGCGCGCGTGAAGCCCCGGGTGCGCATCAGCGCAAAGAGCTGATGAAGCGCGGCCCTTGCGATGCCCCGGCCGCGCAGCGCGGGCACGACCAGAATTCCATAGGAGAACGTATCGCCACAGACGCTGTGGACGGTGATGCCGCCCGCATGCCTCCCGTCAAGGTGAATGAAAAAGCGCAGGTCATCTGCGCTTTTTCCTATATATATGAGCGATATCATGCGCGGGGGAGCGCCGCGGCGGGGGCAAAGCCGCTGTCGATGCAAAGCTTCGCGCGCTGGGCGCTCTTGCCGCCCTTCGCCAGCTCACCCGCGAGGAAATCCGGGTGCGCGAGCAGGAAGTCCTGCATGAAGCGATCCGGATCCTCGATGAAGCGCAGCACAAGCTCGAGCTGCTGCGCGGAAATGCGGCCCAGCTTATGCGCCGTTTCAAAGAGCTCGGGCTTGATGGTGACGAGCGTCGTCAGCGGGCAACCCGCCTCAGCGAGAATCCCGGAGCCGCCCTGATCGCGGTCCACGACGGCGAGGGAGTACGCGATTTTCGCGCCGAGCCCCTCCACGGCGGGAATCCACGCGCGGATGTAGGAGGAAGCGACGGTAATCAGGTCGGCGATATGCACGGAGCGCTTGCCGGAAAGGCCGGCCTGAGCGGAATCCATGCTCACGCCGTGCTCGTCGGTGTAGACGCTCGTCAGGTCCTTGAAGATGGACAGATGCCCCTTGCCCAGCCTGCGCGCGACGGGCATGGAGAAGAAGAAGTCGCGGCGCTCACCGCCAGAGACGAAGTCCGCGTCCATGCCGCGCGCCGCCTCGGTCATCAGGTCGATGAGCTGCGCGTAGATGGGGCAGGAGGCGAGCTGCGCGTCGATGCGCGCCCATACCTTGTCGTAGAACGCGAGCCTGTCGCCCGCGCAGGCCTCCTCGATGACGGCAAGCAGCTCGTTTGCGGCCTGCTCGCTGCCAAAGAGGAACTGGGTGTTGATGTAGAACGGCCCGAGCTTGCCGGACGTATACCAGAACGGCTGACCCTCCGGGCAGACGCGCACGGCGTCGGTTTCAAAGAGCCAGGAAACGACGGGATTGTGCATGGCGCTTTCCTCCGAATTGGTTTTTCCATATTATACGCTATGCGCGCCCAAAAGGGAAGGGGTTTTTCAGCCGCGCGCCCGGCGGCGATTGACCGGCTTCGCATATCGTGTTATAATGAATCGAATTAGACCCTCAAGAAGCGCCCCGGAAAACGGATGCGGGCGCGATTGCGGCGGATGGAAAGGATTTACGATATGAAGAACATATTGAGTGCCATCTGGCGGGGCATCGACGCGCTGGCGCGTGCGGTCATCCGCCTGATCGGGAAGCTCTCCCCGAAGCTGGGCGGGCTGTGCGAATCGCTGTGGAACAACACGGAGCTGGTGACCTACCTCTTTGCGGGCGTGGCGACAACGGTGGTCAACTACGTCGTCTACTGCCTCGTGCGCTTCGGCCTGGGCGTAAGCCTGGAGCTGAGCAACATCTGCGCATGGGTGGTGGCGGTGGCCTTCGGCTACGCGGTGAACAAGGCCTTCGTCTTTCATACGCATTGCGACGGCGCGCTCGAGCTGCTGCGCGAGGCGGGCGGCTTCTTCGCGATGCGCCTCGTCTCGCTGGGCGCGGAAATACTGCTGCTCAAGCTCTTCGTGCAGGTGCTGGGCCTCAATGAGCCGGTGATGAAGCTGGTGACGAATATCGTCGTCATCATCCTCAACTATGTGTTTTCCAAGCTGTTCATCTTCAAAAAGAAGGCGTGAGCGCCTGTGCGAAAGAAAGAGAGAGATTATGATGAAGAAGCTCGCCTGTATGCTGCTGGCGGCCCTGATGCTGCTGGCCGGCGCCTGTGCGCTGGCAGAGATTTCCGTGAACAAAAAGGATCTGTGCCTCAATACCAGCCTTGACAAGAATGTAAGCAACATCCTCTTCCTTTTGCAGGACGGAGATGTCACCGACACGGTGATGCTCGCCTCCATCGACAGCAAGAGCGGCCGCTCGGTGATGACGACGCTGGATGCGCATCTGGTGCTGCATGTGATGGATGGCAGCAGCTATCCGCTTGCGGACATCTACGCGCTGGGCGACGCGAAGAGCGGCGGGCTGCTGGTTGCCCGGACGCTTAACGAAGCGTTTGCGCTGAACATTTCCAACTATATCGTGCTGGACATGAGCCGCGTGCCGGAGCTGGTCGCCGCGGTGAATACGCTTGACATCGAGCTTTCCGACTCGGAGGCTGCTGCGCTGGGGCTTGAGCCCGGCGAGAATTCCCTTGATGGAGAGCAGGCGCTCGCCTATGTGCGCCTCAAGCTCGACACCGACACGGAGCGCAACACGCGCGGCTATGACGCGCTGATGCAGATCATCCGTCAGGGCGTGGGCAGCGGCAACCTGATGAGCATGGTCGGCATGGGCACGAAGCTGCTCTCCTCCGTGGATACGAATCTGGGCGCGCTCAATGCCGTGGCGCTGGCAACCTCCGCGCAGGGCGGCAGCGACCGGGGCGAGCTGGTGTTGCCCGAGGAGGAGCAGGTGCTCACGCAGGAGCCGCTGATGGCGGATCTGGCTGCGGTGGGCGAGCGCCTGCACGAGGAGATCTATCCGTAACAGGCCAGCCGGCGACGATCCGGCGGGAGGTAAAGCATGAGCGAAATGAATGTGGAGGCCGTTGCGCGGCAGGCGCGCGAGGCGAGCTTTGCGCTGGCGGCATCGAGCGCGCAGGGGAGAAACGCCGCGCTCCTTGCCGTGGCGGACGAGCTGGAGCGGCGAAGTGCAGCGATCTTTGAGGCGAACAGGCAGGATATGGAGGCAGCGGAAGCCGACGGCCTGAGCGCGCCCATCCTCAGGCGCCTGCGCTTTGACGCGCACAAGCTCAGCGACGTGTGCTGCGGCCTGCGCGAGCTGGCGGCGATGGAGGATCCCATCGGCCATGAGCAGCTTCGCCGCGAGCTGGCCGACGGACTGGTGCTCTCGCGCGTGAGCTGCCCCATCGGCGTTATCGGTGTGATTTTTGAGGCGCGCCCGGACGCGCTTGTGCAGATTGCGGGGCTCTGCCTCAAGAGCGGCAACGCCGTGCTGCTCAAGGGCGGGCGCGAGGCCATGCGCTCCAACGCCGCGCTGTTCGCCGCGATCACCGACGCGGGGCGTGCCGCCGGACTGCCGGAGGGCTGGGCCGGTCTGCTGGCGACGCGCGAGGACGTCAGCCGGATGCTGGGGCTCGACCGGGAGATCGACCTGATTATCCCGCGCGGCTCCAACGCCTTTGTGCGCTCCATCATGGAGAAAAGCCGCATTCCCGTGCTCGGGCACAGCGACGGCGTGTGCCACCTGTACATGGATGCGGACTGCGACGCGGCGTTGGCTGCGCGTGTGGCCGTCGATGCCAAGACACAGTACCCCGCCGCCTGCAATGCCGCGGAGACGCTGCTGGTGCACAGCGCACAGCTGCACACGGGTCTGCCCGTCGTGGCGGAGGCGCTGCTCCTGGCAGGCGTGCGCCTGCGCGCCGACGAGCGCGCCCGCGCGGCGATCGGAGAGGCGCGCTGCGAGGCCGCCGGGGAGGCCGACGTGGGCGCGGAGTATCTCGATCTGGTGATGTGCGTGCGCGTGGTCGATTCGCTGGAGGAGGCGATTGCGGCCATCAACCGCCATGGCTCCCATCACACGGACGCCATCCTCACCAGAAACGATGCGGCGGCGGAGAAATTCTTCGCGCTGGTTGATTCCGCGGGCGTGTACCAGAACTGCTCCACCCGCTTTGCCGACGGCTATCGCTACGGCTTCGGCGCAGAGGTTGGCATTTCCACCGGCAAGCTCCATGCGCGCGGGCCGATGGGGCTGGAGGGGCTTTGCTCCTATAAGTATATCCTGCGCGGGCACGGCGACGTGGTGGCGGATTTTGCCGACGGAAGGCGCAGCTTCACCCATAGGGAGCTGCTGTGAAAGCGATTGATCGAGTTGGAGGAGAAGCATGATGAGACGGGTACTGGCGCTCGTGCTGGCGCTCTGTCTGCTGCTGCCGGGGCTTGCGCTGGCGGAGGCGGAGGGTGAAACGCAGCAGGCGCGCCGCGCGGTCTATCTGACCTTTGACGACGGGCCGAAGCAGGATACGCCGGAGCTGCTGGCGCTGCTTGACGAGCTGGACGTCCCGGCGACGTTTTTCCTCGTCGGAATGAGCGTGAAGGCGTTTCCTGAAAATGCAAAGCTGATTCTGGAGGCGGGGCACGCGATTGGCTGCCACGGTATGAACCACGCCGCCAGCATGTTCAAGGAGAGCACGGACAGCACCCAGCGCGAGCTGACGCGCTTCACGAACACGATGAGGGAGCTGGTCGATCCGGATTTTTCCACCGACCTGTTCCGCTTCCCGGGCGGCAGCACGGGCTATGGCTGGCGCACCAAGGCGTTTGTGCGCGATGAGGGGTATGCGTGGTTTGACTGGAATGTGATGACGGGTGACGCACAGTACACCTTCAACAAGGATGCCGATATGCTCGATTACACCATCGGGCAGGTGCGGGAGCAGGAGGTCGTCGTGCTGCTGATGCACGAGTCCAAATCGCGCACGCGCCGGATACTGCCTGAGCTGGTCGCGTATTTCCGGGAGAACGGCTACGAATTCAGGAAGCTGTCCACCAGCGCAGAGGACAGGGAGATTCTCTCGCGCTGCAAGTTCAACATGATGATGCCTGATGCGCAGGAGATGCAGCAGGTGTCGCAGAAATAGGGAGGCGGCAGGGATGCGCTGCGGATGTCCGCAATGCGGAACCTATATGATTCAGTCGGAGAGCCTCGATCTGGGCTGCGTGTGCCCTCAGTGCCTGTACCGCTGTCGGGCGTGCATGGGCACAAACACGGTTGTCAGCCGCGAGGATCTGCACAGGCTGACCTTTATCGACCGCACGGCCGATGAGGAGCCGGAGGAGACGGAGGAGACGGGCGGCGGGCGGCGCGAGCCGCTGCGGCCCGAGGACTTGATCGATTAAATGAGAACAGGGGAGGACGTTATTCATGATTGCTTTGGGTTCGGATCACGCTGGGCTGCCGCTCAAGCGCGAGATCATCGCGCTGCTTGAGCGGATGGGGCTCGAGTACAAGGACTATGGCACTTACACGGAGGACAGCTGCGATTATGCGGTGTTCGCCCAGCGCGCGGCAAAGGCCGTCGCTTCGGGGGAGTGCGAGCGCGGCATCCTGTGCTGCGGCACGGGCATCGGCATCTCCATCGCGGCCAACAAGGTACCGGGCATCCGCTGCGCGGCCTGCTCGGACTGCTACTCCGCCAAGATGACGCGCAAGCACAACGATGCGAATATGCTGGCGATGGGCGCGCGCGTGGTCGGCGGCGAGCTGGGGCAGATGATCGCCGAAATCTTCCTGACGACGGACTTTGAGGGCGGCCGCCATCAGCGGCGCGTTGACCAGATAGCGGCCATCGAGCGCGGCGAGACACTGGGCTGAGTGCACAGGAAGCGCATGATGCAAGCATCCCAATGTACATGAAGGAAACGGAGAGAGCGACATGAACATACTCGATTTTGGCGCTGTGCGCGGCGGCTTTTCCGGCGAGGCGATTCAGCGTGCCATCGACGAGGCGGCGGCGCAGGGCGGCGGCCGCGTGACGGTTCCCGCCGGGGAATTCGTGACGGCCAGCCTGCTGATGCGCAGCAACGTTGAGCTGCACCTGGAGGCGGGCGCCGTGCTTCGCTTTACCGACAGCTTTGACGCGTATCCGATCATCCGCACCCGCTGGGAGGGCTATGAGCAGGATAGCTACCGCCCGCTGCTCTACGCGAAGGGCGAGCGCAATGTCGCCGTGACCGGCCTGGGCACGCTGGAGGGGCAGGGCGCGGCATGGTGGGCGGCCTTCCGCGCCGGAGAGCTGAATGTGGCGCGCCCCTGCTTCATCTGCTTTGAGGACTGCGAGCGCGTGACGCTCTCCGGCTTTAAGGTGACGAACAGCCCCGCATGGACGGTGCATCCCCTCGGATGCGAGAACGTGACCATCGAGGGGCTGACGGTCGTCAACCCGGCGGATTCGCCCAACACGGATGGCATCGACCCGGAGAGCTGCCGCAACGTGCGCATCGCGCAGTGCCACATCGACGTGGGCGACGACTGCATCGCCATCAAGGCGGGCACGGAGGACGCGGAGCACGCCGTGCCCTGCGAAAACGTGACCGTCACCGGCTGCACGATGGTGCATGGCCATGGCGGCGTGGTGCTCGGCAGCGAGATGAGCGGCTCCATCCGCCGCGTAGCCATCAGCGGCTGCGTGTTCGACGGCACGGACAGGGGCATCCGCATCAAGTCGCGCCGCGGCCGCGGCGGCAGCGTAGAGGATGTGAGCGTCACCGGCGTGGTGATGAACGACGTGCTTTGCCCGCTGGTGGTGAACCTCATGTACTTCTGCGGCAAGGGCGGCAGGACACCCTACGTCTGCGACACGAATCCTCAGCCCGTGGGCGACGGCACGCCGTATGTGCGCCGCATCCGCATGGCGGACATCGTGGTGACGAACGCCAAGAGCGCTGCGGCCTGCCTCTACGGCCTGCCCGAGGCGCCGCTGGAGGACATCAGCATCGTGAACACGCAGATTCATCTGGTGGAAAGCGAGCCTGCCGTGCCCGTGATGAACGCGCTCGCCGTGCCCGTGACCTGCGCCGGCCTGACCGCCGAGCATGTGCGCGGGCTGCACCTGACCGACCTGCGCATCGTCGGCGCGCAGGGAGAGGACATCACGCTGCGCGACGTGCAGTGATATGAATGTCATTTTCAGAAAAAATGGGCGATCGGCGCGAAGCGGGGAAGGAAGCTTGAGGGATAAAATCCCTCAAGCAGGTTTGGGCGGCAGCCCAACGTTCCCAGTATTGCATAACCATTCTGGCATAGTCGTCAGGGGGCGAAGCGTTACCTGACGGTGAGTCAGCTCTGGCTTAGAGCAATATGAGATCAGTGAGCCATTCAAAGAAAACAATCCGCCAATCCGGCGGCACAGGAGGATGACCATGAGCTACGAGAAGACCATCTGGGCGGGCGAGGGAACGCTCGCGCGCGAGCAGGAGTACGACTATCACTGGTGCTACGAGCGCGGCATCATCACCAAGGCGTGGGTGGACGTGTTCGAAAAGACCGGCGATGCGCGATTCTTCGATGCGGCCAAGGCCAATGTGGACAAGTATGTGACCGGAAAGGGCGAAATTCTCACCTATGAGCCGCAGAAGTACAATCTCGACATGATCTGCATGGGCCGTACCGCGCTGCGCATGTGGAAGGCGACCGGCGAGGAACGCTACATGACCGCCTGCCGCGCGCTCATCGAGCAGATCAAGGGCCAGCCGACCACGCCGGAGGGCGGCTTTTGGCATAAGCAGATCTATCCGCAGCAGATGTGGCTGGATGGCATCTACATGGCCTGCCCGTTCCTGGTGGAATACGCCGCCGCGACGGGAGAGGGAGAGTGGGCCGACCTCGCCGTGCGTCAGATGACGCTCATCTTTGAAAAGACCCGCCTTCAAAGCGGCCTGCACGCCCATGCGTGGGACAGCGCGCGCGCACAGAAGTGGGCCGACCCGCAGAC
>JALFHA010000248.1 GCA_022776785.1 Clostridiales bacterium
GGGACTTCAGTCCGGGGCTATTCGCCCGTTCTCCATCGGCTTCATCCGCTGGGGAACGCACATAGTCGCATCCAAAGGATGCTCCTTGTGGTTCCCGACGCTCCGTCCACCTTCATCCGCCGCAGGCGGCGGTGGACTCCGATCCCACAGGCGGCGCCGATTCCGAACCCCTTGACCCCTTCTTCGCTTCGCGCAATCATTCCATCTTTTACTCTGTAAGTCCTTCTGCAAAGCTTCGGACTCGACCACAAAGCAATGGGACTTACGTCACTTGGTCGGTGATGCAACCGGCATCATGCCGGTTTTAATGCAGAACAGTATGACACCACAAAAAGAGAGGAAGGCACAGCTCAAAGCTGATCGCCTTCCTCTCTTTTGCTATTGTCTGATACTATTCTCAATTCAAACTGTTACTGTTCTTCGATTAATACTATTTTGCGGCTAAAATCTAGCTTTGCAGAATCAGCCCCGTTTCAATCGTAGGATGCTTCGCATCCTGCTCTGAAACTGCTTTTTCTTTTGAAAAATAAGTGAACATTGGGCTGCCGCCCAAACCTGCTTGAGGGATTTCATCCCTCAAACTCCCTTCTTCGCTTCGCGCTTATATTCGAGCTTTTAAGTGCAAGACAGTATCACCTTCAGGTATCGCTTCGCGCCTGTATTCAGGCTTTCGGGTGAAAAACAGTGTTACCGCACGCTGCGGCAGAGCGAAATCACGCGCATCTCCCTGCGCACACCGAACGTCTCCAGCACGGCGCTGATCTTATCCGCAAGGCTAACGAGCACAGCCTCCCGGTAGCGCGGCGGCACAGGCGTCAGCGGGAACATGTGCCTGTGAATCACATTGCGCTCCACAGCATTGAGCTCGAACTCCTCCAGTGCCGAGCGCAGCGCCTCGCCCGGATGGGTGAAGCCATGCAGCGGGCGCAGGTTCTCCGGATCATGCCAGTCATAGAGGAAGTAATCGTGCAGCAGCGCGCCGCGCACCATGCTTCGCTCGTCAACCGCGATATTCAGCCTCTGCGCCATGCGCAGCGCGATATAGCATACGGACAGGCAGTGATCGTAGCGCGTCACCCTGCCATGCTGGATAAACCCGCGCAGGCCCTGCATTTTGGGCGAAGCGAGCACATCCGCGCCCAGCTCGCCAATCTTGCGTACCGTTTCCATGCTTGTCGTCGATTCCAAGAGTTCACGTCCCTTCAGGGGTTATCACTTTTATTCTCCGCCCACGAGCGTCATCAGATCGGTCAGCACGCCCGGATGGAACATCAGGCTCACGGACAGCTTCGCCGCCTTGCTCACAACCTCGCTCTTGATCGCGTCAATCTGATCGCTGTCAAGGCTCGTCAGATCGACGGCCAGCCCGCCGGCAAAGTCCTCATCCTCATACTCGCTCTGCTCCATGTGCACGTCGGCGACCAGCGTGCCCAGCCCGGAGAGGCTGCCCGCGGCCGTCGCATCCAGCGTCAGCGTGTCCGCGCCCAGCGCCGTCAAGCCGCTCACCGAGGCGCTCAGCAGCATGGCGCTCTCATCGTTCGCGCGCAGCGTCACATGAGCCGCCGCTTCAAACTGCTCCGTCTCCTCGCCCGCATCGCCGATGCCGATGGTGCTCTTCAAGCTCGCATCGACGCCCACGCCGTCCGAGGCGCCGCTCACGCTGTTGACCACATCGAGCACCGCCGCAAGGCTGCTCAGCTTCACGCCGTCCACATCCTGCCCGAACTGGATGCTGAGGTTGCCGATAACGCGGTTGTCATCGTAAACCTGAAGCTCGCCATGGGAGGTGTGCAGGCGCTGGCCGTGCTCGTCCGTCTTGATGGAGTAGGTAAAGTCGCCCTCGAAGGGCCAGCCCTCGGTAATCAGCGGCACCACCGCGTCAAAGCCCACCGTGCTGCCGTTCTCATCGTAGCTGACGATCATGCTCATCTGGTTGTCCGTGCTCTGATCCCAGAGATTATCCACGCTCTTTTCGAGCTTGCGCATGAAGTACTGCACGTCGTTCAGCTCGCAGAGCGCGCCGTCGTCGGCAATGGACCAGCTCGTCTGCACGAAGTCCGTCGCCGGGTCGATGGTCTCCTCGGTCAGCAGGCTGTCGATGACCTGCCTCGCCTGATAACGGGTTACGCCCGCCTCAGCCAGTGTATCCGCCACAGCCTGTAAAAATTCACCTTGATCGTCGCGCACAGCGGAAACGATATTCCACAGGAAGGCCATAAAGTCGCAGGTGTTGATCGTGCCGATCATGCGCTGTGCCACCTCGTCGCGCGTATCTGTCGCCTCAATGACCGTGTTGTCAAAGACATACAGCTCGCCGGTATCCCGCTGTGTGCCCGACACCCAGCCCAGCAGCATATTCAGCAGCGTCGAGTACATGTCGTCCATCGAATCCTTGAGCCGCTGCAGGCCTGACCCGCCGTTTTCCCCGGCAGCGGTGCTTTCAATGACAGCAATCATATCAGCAGACAGCGTGCCCGCCGGCAGAGTAAACACATACTTGCCGGTGAGGCTGGTCATCAGCTGCATCGAGCCATCCTCAAAGAGCAGCGCATCGCCTGTACACAGCGTCACGCCGTCCGTCACCAGCGCGCCGCGGATGCGAGCCGTGCCAAAATCATCGTAGAACGACAGCTCAATCTCGCTCTTGCCGAGCAGGGAAGCCAGCGCCTGCGCGCGGCTGGAGTCCGCCGCCGCGCCCTCCTCGAGCTCCATGCCCAGCCGTGCGCTCACGTTGAGCTGCATACCGCCTGCATAGCTCTCCTGAATGGCTGTAGGCGTCAGGTCGCCTGCGGAAAAGCCGCTCACGCCCTCCGCCATCGAAGCGACAGGCGATGCGAGCATACTGGCGCTGAGCATCAGCGCGGTCCATCTCTTTTTCAAATTCATGTGCGTTCCTCCCATCAAAACCGGCATGATGCCGGCTACAAGCCATCCGAAATGCTGTAAATCCCGTTGCCTTACGGCCGAAGCTGGAGCTTTACAGAAGGATTTACAGGGTAATCGGCATGATGCCGATTGCATCACCGACCAAGTGATGTAAGTCCCGCTGCTTTGCGATCGAGGCCGAAGCTTTGCAGAAGGACTTTTATAGTAAATCGGCATGATGCCGATTGCATCACCGACCAAGTGATGTGAGTCCCGCTGCTTTGCGACCGAGTCCGAAGCTTTGCAGAAGGACTTTTATAGTAATCGTGCAATCCATGTGCGTCGGCCTCACAGGCCGCTGGTGATTTTCTTCCTGTCAGCCTCATCGAGCTGCGCCCAGAGCCTGCGGGCGATGCCCAGCACAGCCTCCTGCGCGGCTTCTGAAAGCGCCTGCGGCTCAGCCTCGCGCACCTGCGCCTTCTCCCGTGCGACGAGGCTCTCGCCGCCCAAGCGAACGGAGAGCTGCGCGCTTCCGGCAGCCAGAGTGTTGCCATCCATCTTGAAGTCCAGCGTCACGCTGTCCGTGAGCATCGGCAGCGCATCGTCCGCCTCCCGTGTCGTCATCGAAATCGCTTGGCGCAGCTTGAGGTTCAGGTCATTGAGCCGCTGCATCCGCCTGCCCGGCGTCTTGTCCGTGTGGCCCAACTCGCCGGAGATGACGATCTTCTCCGTCAGCTTCTCGCCGTCCGCCGTCCAGTCGTTGCGCAGACGCAGCGTCAGCTGCGTCGTCACCGAATAACCCTCCATCTTGCCTGAGACCTTGAGCACCGTGTCCACAGCGTTCTCTCCGGCCTTGTCCCTGCGCGTCACCGTGCTCTTTCGCGTGCTGCTGAGCGTAATGGTAAAGGTGTTGCTCTTATCCCTGGCGACAGTCAGCTCCGCCGTCGTCTTGGGCGCGCTTCCCACGGTCTGCTGCATCGTGCCGCTGACCGTCCAGCTCTCCCCGCCCGCATACGCAGCAGCGCCGCTGAGGCTGAGCTTTGTCACACGTGTTCCGTCGTCGGAGAGGGTGCGCTCCACGGCGAAATCCTGCGTCACCGCAACGCCTGCGAAAAGCTCCGTACCCGCGGTAAGCGTCTCCAGCCAGTCCGCCGCCTCTGCAAGCGGCAGGCGCTTGAGCAGGGATATCCTCGGCGCGCGCAGCATCGCCTCGCTCAGCGTCTCCGCCGGGAGCTGCACGCCCAGCAGCGCGCCCAGCGCCTGCGAGGCATCCTCCACCCGGTAGCCTTCGCCATTGAGCGTGATGACGTCTTCCTCCCCGCTGCGCTCCAGCGCGCCGGAAAACAGCGTCTCTCCGCCCCGCGTGATGGCCAGCGCATCCGCATCCTCCGTGCCGTCATAGGTGAATTGCGTGCCCTCCAGCATCGCGGACAGCACGGACAGGTCGCGCGCATAGAGCGCGCTGTCCACGCTGACCGTCGCCGTCACATGCAGGCCCTCACCCGCCTGCGCGGCATTCCACGCCGCCGCCAGTCCGGGCGAAAAGCACGCCGTATCTGGCAGCTCCTGCGCGTGCGCGCCGCCAGCGCACAGCGCCAGCAGCACCGCCGCCGCGGCAGCCCATCGTCTTTTCATGCTTGCCTCCGTATCCTGTTCCGTTTCCCGCCGCGCCCGGCACTCCGGCGCGTCACTTGATAAACGAACGTGCCGCCCGTTTTCTTCCCGTGTCAGTCGTCATCCTGCGGCGCGCTCTCGTCCTCCCAGACGGCGACCTCGGCCAGCGCCTGTGCGTCCAGCAGCATCCGCCCGGCCGCGAGATCCACCCCCTTGACGACGCGCCGCAGCGCGGGCATCATCATCTCGCCGCGCGGGGTCGAAAAGACGTAGACGTCGCACACGCTGTTGGGCGTGAGCACATCGGTCAGCCGCCCGACGGCGTTGCCCTGCGTATCCACCGCCTCCAGCCCGATCAGGTCGCAGACGAAGTTTTCGTCCTCGCCCAGCTCAATGGCGTGCGCCCTGTCTACATAGACCTCGATGCCGCGCAGCGCCTCGGCGTCGTCCCGGCTCTGCACGCCCTCGAGCTTGAGGTAGGCAAAGCCGTCGTTCGCGCGCCCCTTCTCGACCCTTCTGGCCTCGTAAGCACCGCCTCGGCGCAGGTAAACGGTTTCAAGCCGCGCATAGCGGCCCATATCGCTGGTCATCGCCCGCAGCTTGACCTCGCCGCGGATGCCCTGTGGCTTCACGATTTCGCCTATCTGGATATATTCAGCCTGCATCTGTTCACCCTCCCGTCACAAATCGGACAGATATACAGACGCCGCGCATCGCTGCGCGGCATTGTATGCGCTTTCACGGGCGGCTGCCCTCGTGCGCCCGGCGCAGCATGGACATCGGTCACATGATCTCCACGAACACGGGCTTCTCATTTCGGGCGGTGGCCGCCTTGACCACGGCGCGGATGGACTTGGCGATTCGGCCCTGCTTGCCGATGACCTTGCCCATGTCGTCCGGGCCGACGCTCAGCTCGATAATCACGGATTCAGGGCCGTCCACGGTCTTGACCTGAACCTGCTCGGGATGATCGACGAGCGTCGAGGCAATGTAGCGAACCAGTTCTTCCATCTATCAGCCCTCAGCTTTCCGGGCAATGCCCAAGTCCGGCCAATCAGGCGATGGCGCCGGTCTTCTTGAGCAGCGCGCGGACAGTATCGGTCGGCTGAGCGCCGTTCTTGATCCACTGCTGAGCCTTCTCGGTATCGATCTTGAGCTCGACGGGGTTGGCGACCGGGTTGTAGTAACCGATCTCATCAATGAAGCGACCATCGCGGGACATGCGCTCGTCAGCGACGACGACGCGGTAGAACGGCTTCTTCTTCATGCCCATTCTCTTGAGACGAATCTTAACCATGATTGTATCCTCCTCTGGTTCTCCTGGAACGATAAATTGTTATATATCCACAATCGCAAGGATTGGTGGCATCAGGTTTTAAATGCTTCACCGCATCGGGAAGCGGAAGCGGCCGCGCTTGCCGCGCGTCTGATTCATCATCATCTTCATCTGCTTCTTGGCTTCCTCGAACTGGCGGATGAGCTGGTTGACATCCTGCACGGTCGTTCCGCTGCCGGCGGCGATGCGGCGGCGGCGGCTGGCGTTGAGGATATCGGGATAGCGGCGCTCCTTCGGGGTCATCGAACGGATGATCGCCTCGGGCTTCTTCATCGCGTCGTCGGGGATGTCGATATCCCCGATATTGCTCATGCCGGGCAGCATCTTGAGCACGCCGGAAAGCGGGCCCATCTTCTTGAGCTGCTGCATCTGGGTGAGGAAATCGTCCAGCGTAAAGTCGGCGTTCTTCATGCGCCGGGCGAGGTCGGTCGCCTGCTCGGGATCGACCTGCAGGTTCTCCTGCGCCTTCTCGATGAGCGTCATCACGTCGCCCATGCCGAGGATGCGCGAGGCCATGCGGTCGGGGTGGAACGGCTCCAGATCGCTGAGTTTCTCGCCCGTGCCCGCGAACTTGATGGGCTTGCCCGTCAC
The DNA here is from genome assembly GCA_022776785.1 of Clostridiales bacterium. Lineage (GTDB taxonomy): Bacteria > Bacillota > Clostridia > Christensenellales > Aristaeellaceae > Ventricola. The sequence continues at coordinate 6,407 of JALFHA010000248.1, forward strand.
CGCGCGCACGGAGAGCGCCGCGCCGCCACGGGTATCACCGTCGAGCTTGGTGAGGATGACGCCGGTGATCTCCAGCTTGTCGTTGAAGGCGTTGGCGACATTGACCGCGTCCTGACCGGTCATCGCATCGATCGTGAGCAAGATCTCACTGGGATGAACGGCCTCGCAGATGCGGTGCAGCTCCTCCATGAGCGCCTCGTCGATGTGCAGGCGGCCCGCAGTATCCAGAATCACCACGTCGTGCTGATGGCTGCGGGCGAACTCGAGCGCCTCCTGCGCGGTCTTTACGGGATCCTGCGTGCCGCGCTCAAAGACCGGCACGCCCACCTGACCGCCGACGACCTGCAGCTGCTTGATGGCGGCAGGGCGGTAGATGTCGCAGCCCACCAGCAGCGGGCGCTTGCCGTCCTTTTTGAGCCATCCGGCGAGCTTGGCCGACATGGTAGTCTTGCCCGCGCCCTGAAGGCCGCAGAGCATGAACACGGAGACGGGAGAGGAGCTGTATTGCAGCCGGGCGTTGCTGCCGCCCATCAGCTGCGTGAGCTCTTCATTGACGATCTTGACAATCTGCTGCTGGGCGCTCAGGCTCTCGAGCGTCTCCTGCCCCACGCAGCGCTCGGTGCAGGTCTTGACAAAGTCCTTGACGACCTTGTAGTTGACGTCCGCCTCCAGCAGCGCCATGCGCACCTCGCGCATCACCAGCTTCACATCGTCCTGCGTGAGCTTGCCCTTGCCGCGCATCTTGCCGAACGCCTGCTGAAGCCGCTGCGTCAGTCCCTCAAAGGCCATCTGAACCCTCCTCCTCTGAAAGCAGCCGCGACAGAATGGCTCTGGCACGCTGCGCCTGTTCTCCGGGCGCATCCCGGAGCGCCTCAAGTCCCTCGTAAAGCCCCTGCGTCAGCCGCCGATAGCGGGCGAGCAGGCCGAGCCTGCTCTCGTACTCCTCGAGCTGGCGCGCCGCGCGGTGCACGGCATCGCACGCCGCCTGCCGGGAAATGCCCTCGCGCGCGGCGATTTCGGAGAAGGACAAATCCTCCTCGCAGTACAGCGCCAGCAGCGCGCCCTGCCGCCCAGTCAGCAGCGGGCCGTAAAAGTCGAGCAGCCAGCCGGTTTCGATGCGATCCACAGCAGCCTCCGTTATCATGACAAGCAGAAACACTTGACAGCCTGCTTATTATACGCCCTCAGGCAGCGGCTGTCAAGTGTTTTTGCTTGACAATTTTCGGATGATGTCCTGTCGAATGACTGACAGCGTAACATCCATTACTAAGTCTGCCTTCTCGGGTTGTGAAAACCTCACCATCACCGCACCGAAAGGCTCTTACGCCCACCAGTATGCGCTGGAACATGACATTCCCTGCACTGCTACAGCCGCCGGAGGCTACCGCGAAGCAACCAACACCGACTGGCTGATACTATTTTGAGGCTAAAATCTAGCTTTGCAGAATCAGCCCAGTTTCAATCGTAGGATGCTTCGCATCCTGCTCTGAAACTGCTTTTTCTTTTGAACAATAAGGGAACATTGGGCTACCGACCCGGGAAACCCGCATAGTCGCGCCAAAGGCGCTCCTTGCGGTTTCCAGCCTTCGCCTGCCTGATTCCGCCACAGGCGGCGGCAGGTTGCGGCTCCAAACCTGCTTGAGGGATTTCATCCCTCAAACTCCCTTCTTC
>JALFHA010000264.1 GCA_022776785.1 Clostridiales bacterium
ATCGCCTGCGTCAGCGACAACGTCTACCGCTGTGCCGCTGTAGAACTTGCCCAGCGAAGCCGCGTCCTTGCTCGGCTGCGCGCGCAGATTCAAGCGGCTCGTCAGGTCGCTGCCATTATCGACCACAGCGCTCTGTGCCAGCGCAAGCGGCGCCGCTGCCAGCATCGCTGCCGCCAGCGCCATGCCAAGCAGCAGCATGATGTGTGTTTTCTTCATCGCTCATCCCGTCCTTCGCCCTGCCGACGGCGCATCCCCCGGCATCCGTTTCCAGAATCCACCATAAAGACGAAGAAGCGTCTCCGTTTCTTCCCGCTTCCCCGCAAAAAATCCGGCAAACCTGCCAGCGTCCGCATGTCCGCAGAGGCGGGCGCCATGCCGTCCCCGTGCTTCCTTGCGGTTTATGCCGTTGCTCTCTGACGGGCTGCCCGCTGCCGAAAGACGCTGCGTCCGGTTTTTTCGTCGCCAACAGCCCGCTTTTTTCCGTATTTTTGGGTTTACTGCGCCCATTTTTTGTACTATACTTGTCCTATCCCGCCGGGCAAGCCGCCCGGCACGCGCCAAAGGAGGTACCCCTGATGAAGCTCTGTCTGACGGGCGAGCCCTGTACCCAGCAGCGCCACTGCTATTTTGTCAGCGGCAGCAGCGTTTCCTTCATCGTGGACTGCGGCTTTCAGCGCTGCTATGAGGGCGACGAGCGCCCGCACCTCACCAGCGAGCAGATTCACGCCAGCCGCTACCTGTTTCTGACCCACTCGCACGAAAACCAGTCCGGCTCGCTGCCGTATCTGCTTTCCAGCGGCTTTACGGGCCGCGTCGTCATGACGGCGGAAACCGCCCGGCAACTTCCCTTCCCCGTGGATGATCCGATCATCCTGGAGGCGCTGTCCCTTCCCTATGAGCCTGCTGACCTGCCCGGCGGACTGGCCGTCTCATGGGGGCGCAGCGGCCACTGCTCCGGCAGCGCATGGCTGCGCATGGTGGAAAACGGCCGCATCATCCTCTTCTCCGGCGATTACTACAACTCCGCCCGCGTTCACATGGCCGATCCCATCGTCGGGCAGACCGCCGACCTCGCCGTTCTTGACTGCGATTACGGCACGCTCGCCGGTGCAACCTCACGCGAGGAGCAGGTGGACGCGATCATCACCGCCATTGACGAGGCGCTGCGCGACAGTCGGCCTGTGCTGCTGCCCGTGCCGCGATATGGCCGCGGTCAGGGCCTGCTGACCTATATCCACGAGCGCCTGCCTGAAGCCGATCTCTTCGGCGACAGACACTTCCTCGAGGAGCTTGGACACCTGAGCGCCGCCTCCTCGCTGTGGGTGCAGCCTCGCGCGCTGGACATGCTCGCGGATACCTTCGTCCGCCCCATCCCGGAGGAATTCGTCGCGCTGGGCGTGTACTTCGTCAGCGACCCGCAGCTCGATGGCGTCTACTCCCGCCAGCTTGTACACAGGCTGCTGGTGTGCGGCGGGCGCGTCATCTTCACAGGCACGGTCGAGCCGCGCACACGCGCCGCGATGCTCATGCACGCCGGCAAGGCACGCCTGTTGCGCTATGGCGTCCACTGCACGCAGGCGGACATGCTGCGCATCGCCGCGCAGAACAGCTTCCGCCGCATCATCGCTTATCGTTCGGATTACGCGCCCACGCAGCCCATCTACGACGTATAATCCAACTGCATTCGACAGCGTGCCGACCACACGCAGTCCCCGCGGCAAACAAAGCCCTATGCCTGTCAGCGCTGAAATGGCGCGGCAGACATGGGGCTTCTTTGCTTGATGAAAAAAAGGGGCATGTCACAGGCACACAGCCTGCAACATGCTCCATCCCGCCAACCCCATCCAAAGGAAGGCTGGCTGAATTGTCCGCCTTACCGGCATCCGCAGAGCGGTCAGAGCGCTCAGTCAGCGATATCCGCCAGCAGATGCAGGTTGCTGTGCATCAGCTCCGCATAGGGGGTGTCCAGCAGGTCCTCCGCGGGGTAGCTATAGGTGTAAAGCTCGATAGCATCCTCGGAATCCTGCGCCTCGGTCACGCCATACTCGCGGGCGAAATACGCCATGGAGCCGTCCGCACCCTTGACCTTCATGTCCGCATTCACAGCGTCACGAATGTGGCTGTCCAGCGCGGACATCGCTTCAACATAGCTGGACAGGTTGCTCTGGTAAGCCTGATTGTTGTCGGGATCCAGCTCGCCCATCGCATCAGCGAAGTACGAGGCAGAGATCATGCAGTTGACCGGAATCGTCAGCACGTCCGTATTCCCCTCGATCAGCTCCAGACCGTTGACGGCCTTCACAACCTTCACATCCGCCAGCGCGTCCGCCCATGCGTCGCTCTCGCCGCCGATGCAGAAGACCACGTCCGCCTTCTCAGCGGCTTTCTCCGCATCCTCCGGCGCATACTGCACGTCCGCCAGGTCGCCGCAGACGATTCTGGCCATGTCATACAGGGGATACGTCGTCGCTACAACGACGCGCTCACCCTCGGCCATCGCCACGCCGCAAGCCAGACACAGCAGCGCAAGCAGCATAACAGCAATTCGTTTGCTCAAAGTATTCACCTCTCGATTCAGCTATCGGCCGCATTACCCGATGGGGTACACGGCGCTCTCCGTAACGTCAACGGTCTGGCCGCCCGCAGTCAGCTGAAGGCCGGCCACAAAAGCGGTGATATCCATCTCGTCGCCGTCAAGGGTCGTCACCACGACGGAAACCTGGCAGCCGCTCTCGCTGCTGGCGGTCTGCGCGGTGGGATCCACCGTCACCACATAGCCCGTCAGATCCTGCTTCATGTCCGCCACGATCATCGCAACATCCTCGCTGTCAAACGCGCTCAGCGGGAGCAGCAGCGCCGCGTCGCCGACGACAAAGCGAATATACTCGATGCCGTCGCTCTTGAGCTGCTCAAGAAGCTCCACGGTGATGTGCAGGTTGCGCAGCGCATAGCTGCCGTCGGCCTCAGCAGCCGCAACGATCTCAAGCAGATTACCCGCAGCATCGAGCGTGCAGTCATACACCATCACATCGCGGCCCGCGTCGGTCACGATGTCGCCGTACAGGCCGGTCTGCGGCTCAGAGGTCGGCTTCGGCGTCTCCGTCACCACAACGCTGGCCAACTTCGGCACCCAGTTGTCCTTGAAGGTCTCGCCGCAGGTCGTGCAGGTGTGCTTCGTGTAGCCCCTGGACGTCGTGGTCGCCGCATAAACCCTGACCTCAAAGCTGTGGCCGGTCGCCTGAATCGCCTGCTGAGCAGCCGTCACCACACCGCAAACAGCGCACTTCGCGCCATCCGTCAGGCCATCCTCAGCGCAGGTTGCTTCCTTGCCAGGCACAACCACCTCGGTGTGGCCCTTCGCCGGAATCGTATTCTGCGCCTTGAGCACCGCGCCGCACACGGAGCACTGCTCGCCATCGGTCAGGCCGGTCGCGGTGCAGGTCGCAGCCTTGCCAGCCACGGTCACGCTGGTGTGGCCAGTCGCCGGAATGGTCGTCGTGCTGCTCTCGCCGCATACAGTGCAAACCTGAGACTCCACACCGTCAGCCGTGCAGGTGGGGGCCTGCGAATGATAGCTCCAGCTATGCCCCGTCGCCGGAATGGTCGTCGTGCTGCTCTCGCCGCACACGGTGCAAACCTGAGACTCCACACCGGCAGTCGTGCAGGTAGGGGCCTGCGAATGATAGCTCCAGCTATGCCCCGTCGCCGGAATGGTCGTCGTGCTGCTCTCGCCGCACGTTGTACAAACCTGAGACTCCACACCGGCAGTCGTGCAGGTGGGCGCTTGGCTATAATACACCCAGCTGTGTTCGTGCACTTCCTCCGCGCCGCAGACGGCCGCAAAAGCGACGCACAGCGCAAGCACGAGCAGCACGCTTACAAGCTTCTTCATGGAATATTTTTCCTCCTTCAACAGGAAACCGGGCAGTCTGTGGGCTAAGCCGCGCAGACTGCCCGGTGTGTCACGGTTTAATGAGCATCACAGATGAAGGTTATTCAACTCATCAAAGTTCAAACTCTTCAGTAGTGGTCTCACCGCAGACAGTGCAGGTCGTCGTCTTGATCTTCTTGGTGAAGTCCTCGTTGAAGCTCCAAGACACAACGTAGTTGTGGCCCTTCGCAGCGATGGTCTGCGTCTCCTCAGCGCCGCAGGCGGAGCAGGAGCGAGCCTCAGCGCCGTCCTCAGTGCAGGTCGCAGCCTTCGTCTCGGTCCAATCGCTCCAGCTATGGCCGGTCGCCGGGATGGTCGTCTGCTCGGTCAGGGTCGCGCCGCAAACAGAGCAAACCTCGCCGTCAGTCATACCAGCCTCGGTGCAGGTCGCAGCCTTGCCAGCCACGGTCTGAGCAGTGTGGCCCTTCGCATCAACGGTCTCCTGAGCAACCAGAATCTCGCCGCAGACGGAGCACTTCACGCCAGCGGTCAGGCCGGTCTCGGTGCAGGTCGGCTCAACAGCGGGCAGGGTCTCCTCGGTGTGGCCCTTCGCATCAACGGTCTCCTGAGCAACCAGAATCTCGCCGCAGAC
>JALFHA010000283.1 GCA_022776785.1 Clostridiales bacterium
GCGCAGGAACTGATAGCCCTTGATATGCGCCGGGATACCCACCATCAGGAAGAGATTGGCAATGCGCTCCTCCATGCTCTCGCCGCCCGTGCTGCCGCTTACAGCACTTGCGCCCAGCACGTCCGCGCGCGAGTGCTCGCCGGCCGCCTCAAAAACGCGCTGAGCCAGCACCGTCAGATCAAACGGCTTGACCATGTAATAGCTCACGCCCAAATCCACCGCACGGGCAATGAAGTCATCCCGTCCCAGCGCCGTCAGCGCAATGACGCATGGCCGCTTGTTCAGCTCCATTGCAGCCAGACGCTCGAGCACAGTATAGCCGTCCATCTGCGGCATAATCAGGTCGCAGATGAGTACATCAGGCTCCTGCTCCTGCACAAGCCTGATGGCCTCCACGCCGTTGGCCGCCGTGCCGCACACCTCAAGCCCATTCTGCTTGGCTAAAAACTGTGACACCATCTCCCGCAGTTGTACGTTGTCATCCGCTATGGCCACTCGAATCGTCTCCATGTGCTTCCCTCCCGCGTTCATATCATATCCAAATTTGATATTTACAATCACTTCGTTTATATCATACCACAGAAGCAGCAATTTGTGAAGCTCACACATCGAAAAAACCGTCGGATTCGCCCGCTTTTTCCCGCACACATTCATATATACGCGAAATTCTCCGATTTATGCGCACGAAATGAGATTCCTGTTCAAAAACTGTCCGTTCAAGCCATGATCCGGCCCACAAGCTCTATCCAATCTCCAAAATGTACGGCCGCACGAGCGCCATGATTCTGTCAGCGGATGCGGGCGCATACCGTGGGGACTGCGCCATCGTCACAAAGTCGAACCCTGTCTGCTCAAAGCTGCGATAATCGTCAATCTGCGCAAAGGGCACGGTCGGCTCGGGGCCGTTGATCCCCTCCATCAGCCGGGCAATATCGCTCGTCAGGCGGATGTTCCCCTGCCCGTCCAGCAGCCGGGCGGGCACATCATGCCGGGAACGGGGATTGCGTACATACGTCAGACGGCTGATCCAGCGAAATGCCAGCGCAAAGAGCAGATAATTTGCCTCGTCGAGCTTCACGCCATGGCGATAGCCCTCCAGATTCACCCTCGCCTCGGGCGCGCGCGTGAGCACGGCCTTGAGCACAAAGTCCGGGCCGGGCGGACCAAAGGCGAGGTCGGAGTGCGTATCCACATGCACCGCCTCAAACGGCGCGGAAAGCGCGCCATCCCGGATGCGCGCCCGCCAGAAATCCAACGCCTTGTCATGCGTGTCGAAAATGGCCCCGGGAACGGGGTGCTGTCTGCTCAGGCCGCACTGCTCCTCGAGAAAGCGGATGACCTCGTCATCCGCATACGGCCGGGCGCAGCGCTCATCGGGCCGCTCTCCCTTTGCCGCCAGCGGACAGGCATCCGTCAGGAAAAAGTCCATATCCAGATCCAGAACCTTCATCGCATTCCTCGCTTTCCCACGGACGCCCGGCTCCACGCAGGAGCCGCAGCGCCCTTTTTACTATAGAAGTCCTTCTGCAAAGCTTCAGCCCCGACCACAAAGCAACGGGACTTACGTCACTTGGTCGGTGATGCAATCGGCATCATGCCGGTTTGACGGAAAGCATTATAACACCGGTGTTTTTTCGCTCACAAGGGAAAAAAAGGACGCAATCTGCCTCTGATTTCTGTGAAAAACTGTAGATTTTTTGTCAACCCCGGACGCCTGGCTACGGCACGAGGTTCAGCTCATCCCCGGAGAGCTCATAGCCCACAAAGCCCTCGGGCACCGCGCCCACGATGATCGATTCGGCCACCAGCATGTCGGCAGTCACCTGCGTGGTCTTTGCACCCGTGGGAATGACGATGCGGATGCTCGCCGTCAGCTGCAAATAGACCTTGTGGCGCGTCTGGTTGATGCCGCAGGCCTCAAACTCCGTCTTGAAGCTCGTGCTCACCGATCCGACGGGCACGATGGATATGGGAATCTGCGGACCGCGCCCCGCAAAGAGCGTCATGCCCAGCGCTGAGCCGAGCGGTATGCTCACCTCCTCGCTTGTCATGCTGTCAAGGCGGCGCAGCGCTGCGGCGCCCGCCCGGTCCGCGAGGATGTTCATGCGCACGGTGTTGGCCGACAGCAGCGCCACCTGCCCCTTTTCGTCCATGCGCACGTTCATCAGCTCGTCATAGCCCACGCCGTCGCCCAGCGCCTCGGCCATCGCGCCGGAGAGCGCCTGCGAGGCCATGGCCGCCGAGCGCGCCTGCGCCAGCGCAAAGACCAGCGGCTTGACGTTGCGGTCTGCCATCAGCAGCAGCAAAAGGATCAATAGCAGCAAAAGCAGCAGCCTGCGCAGCCGCCGCTTCCTTCGCACGCGCGCGGAATACTTTTTGACCTGACTGGCAGTCATTCGATCCCTCCCATCGTCTTATATTCGCAGGCAGGGGCATTTTTGCTTTTGTGATGCGAATTCGGCAAATCTATGGTATACTAAAGAACAGCCGCGGGACGGCGTACCCCGCTTTCCCGCATTCCCACGCCTCAAAAGGAGGAAAACCATGTCCAAGCACATCGGCGACGACCGCCGCAAGCCAAAGAAAAACGCTCCGCTCTCCCCCTCCCCCGAGGATGCGGCGGATGAGCAGGGGCTTGAATCAACGCAGCTTCGCATCCCCTCGGGCGGCAGCGCAGATGCAGGCGCCGGTGGCCAGACCTCGCGCATTCCTGCGCCCGTCTCCTCCCGCAAGAGCAGCGCAAAGAAAAAGAGCCGCAGCGCACAGCGCCCCAGCTCCATCTTCAAGCCCCGGACGAAAAACCCGAATTTCGCCCTGAGCGTCGCCGTCTCCACTGTGCGCCTGAGCGTCACCCTCGTGCTGTGCGCCTGTCTGGCCGTCTTCGGCGCGCTGGTGGGCATCGCCAAGGCCTATGTGGATACCGCGCCCACGCTCGACCTCGCCGCGCTCAATTCGCAGGACAAGACCTCCTTCATCTATGACGCGGAGGGCAACCTGATTACCGACTACAAGGGCACCGAAGACCGCATCATGGTCTCCATCAGCGAGATCCCCAAAACGCTGCAAAACGCCTTCATCGCCGTGGAGGATGCGCGCTTTTACGAGCACAACGGCGTGGACGTCAAGCGCATCATCGGCGCATTCGTCGCCAACTTCACCACCGGCTCGACGCAGGGCGGCTCGACGATCACCCAGCAGCTCATCAAGCAGACGCTGCTCTCCAGCGAGCAATCCTACAAGCGCAAGCTTCAGGAGGCGTATCTCGCCATGGAGCTGGAGACGCGCTACACCAAGGAGCAGATTCTCGAAAGCTATCTCAACACCATCTTTCTGGGCGGCAGCTACTACGGCGTGAAGGTCGCAGCCTACGGCTACTTCGGCAAGGAGCTCAGCGAGCTGACACTGCGCGAATGCGCCATGCTCGCCGGGCTGACGCGCAGCCCGAACTACTACAATCCGCGCCGCAACTTCTACACCAAGAACACCGAGGGCAGCAAGACGGCGGACATCACCAACAACCGCACCGACTACGTTCTGCGGCAGATGCGCGAAAACGGCATGATTACCGAGCAGGAATACACCGCCGCGCTCGACCGCTCCACCGCGAACGTGCTGGAAAAGTCCCCCGCCTCCACGGATATGTACGCCTACCCGCACTATGTTGAGTATGCCATCAGCGACGTGGTGGATACCTTCCTGAACCTCAACGGCCTGGAGGACACCTCTGCCAACCGCTATGCGATGGAGAACAAGCTGCGCACCGGCGGCTACAGCGTCTACCTCTGCCTGGATACCGAAATTCAGACCATCGTGGAGGATACGCTGGCGAGCTGGAGCGACTATCCGCGCCTGCGCGACCCGTCCGACAAGGTCTACCAGTCCCGCAACGCGGACGGCACCTACACCGAAATCGAGCAGCCGCAGGCCGCCGCGTGCGTCTACGACTACCGCACGGGCGAGCTCAAGGCCATCGTCGGCGGGCGCTACAAGCCCACCACGCGCAAGACGCTCAACCGCGCCAGCGATATGACGATGCCCGTCGGCTCCTCCATCAAGCCGCTGACGGTCTACGCTCCGGCCATCGATCTGGGCGCGTCGCCCGCGTCCATCGCCTACAACATGCCCGTGCCCATCGCTGGCTGGAAGGATTCCAGCGGCAAGGACTCCTGGCCGCAGAACTACGGCGGCGGCGGCTACAAGGGTCCGCAGAGCTTCCGCGCCGCGCTGCGCACCTCGTCCAACACCGCCACCGCGCAGGTGCTCATGAGCTATGTCGGCGTGGAGCGTGCCGTCAACTACCTGCATCTGCTGGGCGTGGATGACAGGAACATCAACGCGGACCCCTTCGGCCTGGCACTGGGCTCCTCGGGCATCACGCCTGTGCAAATGGCCGTGGCCTTCGGCACCATCGCCAACAAGGGCGTCTACCAGCAGCCGCTCTCCTTCTCCCGAATCGTCGACAGCAACGGCAGCGTCGTCGTGGATATGCGCCAGCAGCAGGAGCGCCATCAGGTATTCAAGCCCTCCACAGCCTATCTCGTCGTGGATATGCTCAAGGAGGCCGTGCAGAGCGGCACCGGCACCAAGGCGAAGATCTCCTCGCAGGTCGTCGCGGGCAAGACGGGCACCAACTCCGACAGCAAGGGCGTGTTCTTCGCCGGCATGACGGGCTGGTATTCCGCCTCCGTCTGGATTGGTCACGACAATTACAAGGCGCTTTCCTCCAAGGCGACGGGCGGCAACGCGGCCGCGCCGCTGTGGCAGGCGTTCATGGAGCGCATCCACAAGGCGAAGGGGCTCGCCTCGCGCGAGATCATCGACGGCACGCCGGCGGACTACGGCCTCGTGCGCGTGACAACCTGCGGCGTGAGCGGCCAGCTCGCCACCGACGCCTGCTACAACGATGTGAACGGCTACAAGACCATCACCGACTACTGGTATGAGGGCAGCGTGCCCACCTCCTATTGCAGTATGCACAAGTCCGTCTCTATCTGCACGGACTCCGGCCTGCTGGCGACGGACTACTGCCCCTCCTATTCTGTGGAGACGCGCGGCGTGGTGCTCATCCCGCGCGGCCATCCGCTCTACAACTACATCGGCAGCTATGGCAGCACGATCCGGGAGTATCTGGGGCAGTTCGCCACGTTCACCAGCTCTGAGGATATCACCTCGCACGTCTGCCAGCTCCACGATGCCTACACAGCCTCGCAGCCGGTCTCAGAGCTGGATGCGCTCATCAGCGAAGCCACCAATCTGACGCTGACAGCCTATCAGCTCGTCGGCTCCTCGCCGAGCATCAGCAACGACACGCGCAGGCAGATCAACACGGCCATCAGCGCCGTGCAGACGCTGCTGTCGATCTCCCCGATCGACTATACCTCGCTGCAAAACGCGACCTACAACCTGCGCAGCCAGCTTCAGGCGGCAGGACTGCTGTAAGCAGCGCAGCCTCAAACGCATGCAAAGAGCAGGCGTCCTTCCTCCCGCTTCAGGATGGAAGGCCGCCTGCTCTTGTCTATTCTGTTAACCTCACTAGCTGAGCTTGACCACCATCACGCCATCCAGCATCCGGCAGCTTCCCTGCGCGGGAAAGACGGGCATGGCCTGCCCCTCCTCGCTTTCAGCGATGATCTCCGCCTCATAGTAGCTCACCAGATTGCACGGGTAGCCCATGATCTCCCACATGTACCAGGTGTTTTCCTCCACGCCGTCTGCGGCAAAGCGGCTGCTCGTCGCGTCGAAATCCTCCAAATGCTCAAAGCCCTCGCGCGCCACCGCCAGCGGGGAATCCTCCAGAGAGCCCAGCAGCGCCACAGGCGTGGCGCCGGGCACATAGCCCTCCGTCCGCTCCACGCGGTCGATGACGCGGGTCATGATGGAGAGCGTGCTCTGCTGCTCGAGGTTCTTCTTGAGGTATACCTGATTGGAGAAGATCAGCGCGCTGAGCATCAGCAACCCCATGCCCGCGCCATAGGCCATGCGCAGCGCGCGCACCTGCGCAAATGCCGCGTCAAGCACCATCACGCACGCCAGGGCGAGGAAGGCGTAAGCAAAGGTTTCGGCCGTTCCCGCCGAGACATCGCCACTGAGCACGGGCAGATTGACCGCCAGCGGCAGCAGCAGCGAAAGCGCCAGCGCAAGCGCGCGCTCACGCCGCGCAAGGCGAGCCGCAGCCAGCGCCAGCAGCGCAAAGCTGCCCGCCAGCAGCAGCGCGCACAGCACGCCGCCCAGCGCGCGATAGGCCGTATAGGGGCTCAGATACCGGCGCAGCGGATCCAGATATGCTCCCAGGAGGCCGCCCTCCTGCGCGCCCTGCGGCAGGCGCAGCGCGGGATTCCAGTCCGCACCGACGCGCCGCGCCATGAGCAGCCAGCCCAGCAGGGTCAGCGCCATGCCCAGCAGCAACGCAATCAGGCCGCGCACGAGCAGCGTCATCGCCTCGCGCGCGGGTCTGCCCGCCAGCAGTGCGCGCAGCGCCATCAGCATCAGCAGCGAAAGCCCTGCGGCAGCCATGCTCTGCTCAAGCGCAATACCGGCACACCAGCATACCGCCGCCGGCAGGATGAGCCTTCTCCCCCGCGCCGCCAGCGCCGCGCCCAGCAGGCACAGCAGCAATGCGAGAAAATAGGCGTCCGCCACGTTCAGCTTCGAGGCATTGATCGCCGTCACTGCGGGGTTCAGACACAGCGCGCCCGCCAGCAGCGCCAGCGTCAGCGGGTGCGTGATCCCCAGCGCCAGCGCGATGATCGCCGCCGCGGCAGCCAGCCAGGTGCCGCTGAGCAGCCCCACCAGCATCGGTGCGGAAATGCCGCCGCGCACAGCAAAGTAAAACGGCTGCGCCCAGCGTCCGGCAGAGATCTGCGCGACACGCCCCTGCGAAGCGTCCACCATGACGCCCGATCCCGAATAGATGAGATTCAGGTAGCCAAAGGCGTGCCCCAGCGCGAGAAACAGCAGCGAGAATCCCGCCGCCCACAGCGCAGCACGCGCCTCCCTGCGCGACAGAAGCGCTTTGAACTCCAATTTCTTCATCAAGCAAGCTCCTCCCCCGCGCGCCCATCAGGACAGGCGAATAAACACGGTTCCATCGATCATCTGCACACACCCCTCGTCAGGGAAGCCCGGAATGCTCTGCGCCAGCTCGGTTTCCTGCCACCGCACGGCCTCCTCCCACGAAACGAGGTTGATATTCCATCCCAGCAGCGAGCGCAGATACCACGCGTGCGAGCGCTCGTAGGCGTCCGCATAGGTCGAACGCATCCCCTGGTATTGCGAAATCCGCTCAAAGCCCGGCCGAACCATCGCCACCGCCGAGGAGGGCAGGTAGCCCAAGATCACCACGGGCGTCTCCCCGGCGACATAGCCCGGCGTCTCCTCCAGCCGCTCGAGCACGCGCGTCATCACCGACAGCGTGCTTTGCAGCTCGAGGTCCCGCTTGGCATAGAGCGCAGGCGCACTCAGACAGCTGATCGCCACCGCTGCGCCCACCCCCGCCGCCGCAAGAGAACGCGCCGCTGTCAGCAGGCGCTTTCTCTCCAGCGCCGCAGCGCGCTCCGCGAGCATCACCACAAGCACATAAAAGAGGAAATAGGCGTAATTCATCAGCATATGGACGATGCCCTTGGAGATAAACGCCACAAAGTTCATGCCGAAGGGCAGCAGCGCCGCCAGAAGCAGCAGCAGCGCCCGCGCCCCGCGCGACACCCTGCGCGAGAGCAGCGCGCCGCACACGAGCATCGCGAGCAGCAGCGCCCAGTTCACCGCGGCGGGCACAAACGCGCCGGAGTCCGGCGAGAACAGATAGGCAAGCGGCCTGACATACGTCTCGGCCAGCAGGCGCGGCACGGCCTGCAGATCGATGACCGCCGCGCCGGATACGCCGTTGTACTCGTAGGAAACCGTCGTGCCGACCAGCGCAATCGCCCATTTGTACACCTGCGAATACAGCAGCATACCGGCCAGCAGCGTCAGCGCGTGGCCCACGCCGCACAGCAGCAGCCGCCCCGGGCGCTCGCCATCCAGCGCGCGGGCGATGAGCATCAGCAGCACCGCCGTCACCGCTGCCTGCGTGTAGCTCTGGTAAAGCGCCATCGACAGGCAGTAGAGCACGGGGCTGGCTGCAAATCCCCATTTGAACCGGCTTTGCAGCCAGCAGGCCGCCAGCGCCAGCAGCATGGCCAGCATGTACACGTCCATCCACGGCAGATAGGAGGCGTAGGAGACGGTCAGCGTCTCATTGGCCGCCATCACGCCGCAGGTCAGCGCGATGCCCGCGCGGCTGCGGATGCCCGTCATGTCGAGCACGAGCAGCACCGATGCAATGAGAAACGCCGTGGAAAACAGTCCGATCACCGGCGGCGAGGTGATGTACCCGCGTACCTGCCAGTACACGGGCTGCATGAAGCGCCCGAGCGAAATCTGGTTTTCGATGTCCACCGATTCCGCGATCATCATCGCGTCGAGCGCAAAGCCCGCGCTCATCCAGCGGTACAGATGCGCAAGCGCCGAGAATACCGCCGTGCACACGGCGGCAAAGCGCATGTCGGCGCGTCTGAGGCTGCATCTGTTCATGCGAGCGGTCACCGGTCCCAGTCCTCGTTGATGTCAACGCCGCTGCGCACCCGCCGGATGTCCTCCTGCGTGATGGCGCGCATCACCCGGCACGGCACGCCGCAGGCCACAGAATCCGGCGGTACGTCGTGCGTGACGACGCTGCCCGCGCCGATGACGCTGTTATCCCCGATCGTCACGCCAGGCAGGATGACGACGTTGGAGCCGATCCACACATGCGCGCCGATATGCACGGGCAGGGAGAACTGTGCGCCCTTGTCCCGATACATCGGATGGATGGGATGGCCCGTCGTGGAGATCACCACGTTCGGGGCGAACATCGTGTAATCGCCGATGAACACCTCGCCGTCGTCCACCACCGTCAGGTTGAAATTCGCGTACACGCGGCTGCCGATATGCGTGTTGCAGCCGTAAGCGAAGTGAATCGGCGGCTCCATCCACAGGTCCTTGCCTGCGCTGCCCAGCAGGCTGGCGAGGATTTCCTCCCTGCGCGCGACATCCGAGGGCGGCGTCTGGTTGTAGGCAAAGCAGCGCTCCTTGCAGACCATGCGCTGCTCCTCAATCTTCTTCTCGTAGGCGATATCCTCCGGCGACGTGTGGCCAAATTCGACATAGACCTCGCCCGACTTCATCTGTCTTTCAAGGCTCATTTGCGCATCCTACCTCCAAAAATCAGGACGGAGGAAGCGGCCCGCCTTCGGGCCGCTCCCCCTGAAAATCAGCTTCTGTCAGTCGCCTACCGGCCGCGCCCCGTCGAGGAACGCGCGGTAGCAGCGATAGCCCTCGTAGAGATCGACCTTGCTGATGACCTCCCACGGCGCGTGCATCGAGAGCACCGGAATGCCGGAGTCGATGACATTCATGCCGTATTTGGCGCACATGTAGGCGATGGTTCCGCCGCCGCCAACATCCACGCGGCCGAGCTCCGCCGTCTGGAAGGCCACGCCCGCGCCGTCCATGATGGCGCGCAGCGCGCCGATAAACTCCGCGTTCGCATCGTTGGAGCCGCTCTTGCCGCGGCTGCCGGTGAACTTGTTGAAGCACACGCCGCGGCCGAGGAAGGCCGCGTTCTTCTTCTCGAACACGCTGGCAAAGGCCGGGTCAAAGCCCGCGCTCACGTCGCTGGAGAGCATACGGCTCGCGCAGAGCGCGCGGCGCAGCGCCAGATCGCCCGGCTCGCCGGAGAGCGCGCAGACCTCGGCGACGATATTCTCAAAAAAGCGGGAATTCATGCCCGTCGCGCCGACGCTGCCGATCTCCTCCTTGTCGGTGAGCACACAGCAGAGCGTGTATTCCGGCGTGCCCTCGGTGTTAAGAAGCGCCGCCAGCGACGGATAGGCGCACACGCGGTCGTCGTGGCCGTAGGCGAGGATCATGCTGCGGTCAAGGCCCAGCTCACGGGCGCGTCCCGCGGGCACGGCCTCCAGCTCGGCGGAGAGGAAGTCCTCCTCCTCCACGCCGTACTTCTCCTTGAGCACAGCGAGCACGCGCGCCTTCACGGCGTCCTTCTCCTCGCCCTCCAGCGGCTGGGAGCCGACCAGCAGGTTCAGCGCGTCGCCGTCGATGAGCTCCTTGGCGCTCTTGCCCATCTGATCCGCCGCCAGGTGCGGCAGCAGGTCGGTGATGCAGAAGACGGGATCTCCCTCATCCTCGCCGAGCGCCACAGAGACGGTTTCTCCGCTCTTTTTGACGATCACGCCGTGCAGCGCCAGCGGCATAGCCAGCCACTGATACTTCTTGATGCCGCCGTAGTAGTGCGTGTCCAGATAGGCGAAGCCGTCCTCCTCATAGAGGGGATTCTGCTTGATGTCGATGCGCGGGGAATCGATGTGCGCGCCGAGGATGTTCATGCCCTCGCTCATCGGCCGCCTGCCCATGACAAAGGCGACAAAGCACTTGTTCATCCAGCAGCGGTACACGCGGTCGCCCGGCTTGAGAGCGCGCCCCTCACGCACGCGCGCGGCGAGGTCGTCAAAGCCTTTCGCCCTTGCCAGCCGCTCGGAGACCTTCACGCATTCACGCTCGGTCTTGCCCTCATCGATATACGCGCGGTAATCGCGGCTCATCGCCTCAATGGCCTCCAGCTCCTGCGCCGGGCGGCCCTTCCATGCGTTCCTTCTCTCCATGGGAAATCATCCTTTCCTGTATCGATATTGACGCGCAGCGTGCGCGCCCTTTTTCTTAAACATTATAACGGATTTGACCGGACACTTCAAGAGGGAGCGCCATATACGCATCCGCGCGCGCAAAACGCCCCGCCGTTTGGCGGGGCGCAGGGCTGTGTGATTGTTCAGGCCCGAAAACAGGCGGAAGGCTTACTTGCTGAATTCGGCAAGGCCCTCGATGGCGTAGGCGCGCACCGGGCAGGAATCCGCGCCGACGATGGGCAGCGCGGCGTAGCTCATGAAGAACACGTCGCTCTGCAGATACTCCAGATTCTTGAGCACCTCAAGGAACACGCCGTCCACCTCCATGAGGATGTCGTGGAAGGGCTTGACGTCCGCCTCGCAGTTTTCGATGGATACTCCGTCGCCGAAGCCGACGCACTTGACGCCGTGGTTGCGCAGCCACCATGCGGTTTCGCCGTTGATGAACAGGCGCTTGTCGGCGGGGCTGTTCGTCTCGGGCGTGAAGGGCGGGAACTTCCAGTTGCTGTCGAGGATGACGATGTCGCCCTCCTTGATTCTGTCGCCGCAGGCGCGGTCGAGATCCTCGCCGGAGATGTGGCTGTTGGGCGCGAGGAAGTCGATGTTGACGTAGATCGCGCGGCCCATGAAGGTCGTCAGCGGCAGCTCGCCGACGGACTTGCCGTCCTCAAAGTGATGATACGGGCACTCGCAGTGCGTGCCGAGGTGGCTGGTGAGGTCAAGCGCCGTGTGATAATCCGGGATGGGGCCGCCGGTGTTGTAGCGGATGAGATGGCAGCGGCGGGATTCGGTCTTCGGGTCGAGCACCTTGGTCAGATCGACCACGCGCAGACCATTGAGCTGATAGACGGGTTCCATGGTTGTAGCCTCCTTCAAATTCGTATGGGGGATTCAGGGCGCAGGCCCTGCCGGTTTCAATCAGTTGCCCTGTGCCTTGCCCTCCATGGCATGGACGAGGGCGACCATCGCCTCGTGCGTGGGCGCGGGCACGCCGAGCCTGCGGCTGGCGCGCACAACGCTGCCGCTGATGGTGTCCACCTCGGTGAGGCGTCCCTTGCCGAGGTCTGCGCAGATGCTCGTGATGCCGTTCGGGCCGTTTTCGCTGACGCGGCGCACCTCGGCCACCTTCTCGTCCGCATCAAAGCTGTAGCCGTCCGCCGCGGCGACGGCCACGGCCTCGCGCACGAGCGTCTCGCACAGCGTCCACGCGCTGGCGTTCTGCGTGATAAAGCCCATCGGCACCTGCAAAACGCCAGTCAGCACGCTCAGCGAGGCGTTGGTGAAGAGCTTGTTCCACACCAGCCGCCGCACCTCGTTGCTGCAGCCGGCCTGAAGCCCGCTGGCCGTGAAAGCGTCCGCCACCGGCTGAAAACGGGCGGCATCGCCCTGCACGCAGCCGATATGCGTCAAGCCGCTGCCGCCATGGCGGATTTCGCCGGGGCCGAGCACGGCGCTGTTGTGCTGCGTCGTGCCGATGAGCACGCGCTCAAGCGGCACAAAGCGGGAGAGTACGTCCTCGTGCCCGCTGCCGTTTTGCAGGGTCAGGATACAGGTGTGAGCATCAATCAGCGGCGCGCAGCCCTCCAGCGCGCTCCCCGTGCTCATCGACTTGACAAACACGACAATCAGCTCCGCGGGCGCAAGCCCCTGCGTGCTGACGACCGCCTGCGGCCGCCCCACCGTCACGGAGCCGTCCTGCTCGTGAATCCGGATTCCGTCGGCATTGATGCGGTCCACAGTTTCCTGCCGGTTGCCCACCAGCACCACGTCGTTGCACCGGCTCAGATAGCCCGCGTAGAGCGAGCCCATCGCGCCCGCGCCGAGCACAGCAATCCTCATGAGAAAGCTCCTCCCCTGCCGTCGGCCGCGCCGAATCAGCAATCGATTTCATCTATAAGATACCACAGACCGTCCATAAATTCAAGGGTTTTTCCAGAAAAAACTCGTCATTTCATCAAATTAATCCGCAACAATTCTGCAATCGATTTCACATTCGGTTGCAACGCCGACTCACGTCGATTCCCGCTCGACGAGAGCCTGATAGAGCATCGTCCTGTGGTTGGTTCCGCGCCCCTCCAGGCAGTCCTCGAGCTTGTGGGCGATGGTTACGCCCAGGTCGAGTGCCATCGTGTCAAGCGAGGTCAGCGTCGGACGGCAGACATCGGCAAAGCGCGTATTGTCCACGCCGATGACGGATACATCCCGCGGCACCTCCCTGCCCGCATCCTGAAGCGCGCGCATCGCACCGCAGGCGATGATGTCCAGACTGCCGATGACGCCGTCCACGTCGGGATGCACGGCCAGCACGCGGCGCATGGCCTCATAGCCGCCGCTGTGGCTGCCCGGCACGCCGCGCTCGATAATGGGCTCCTGGTTGCCCGTCACCGCGTCGAGATAGCCCTGCATCTTGAGACGGCTGCTGGGTGTGGGCGCGTCCACCAGTAGCACGATGCGCCGCCGCCCCTTTTTCAGCAAAAGGCGCGCGCACGCGGCCAGACCGTCCCGGTCGTCGGAGAGCACGCCGTAGACGTTGGGCAGATCGAGAAAGCCGTTGAGCATGAACACGGGCACCTGAGGCAGGCACCGGGCAATCGTCTCGCGGATGGTCTCCGTCTGGAAGATGGAGCCCATGAGCACGGCGGCCTCGACGCTGCGCTGCTCAAGCACCTGAATACTCGCCACACGCTCAGCTTCCGTGCTGCCCGCGTTCATCACAAGGCTGCTGTAGCCCCGTCCCGAGAGCTCGTTGGCGATATAATACGCCCCGGAGATGTGGTGCTCCTGACGGATATCCGCCAGCAGAATCCCGATCATCCGGCTGGAGCTGGTCACCAGCCCGCGCGCGGCCTCGTTGGGCACATACTGATGCTTCGCCAGCAGCGCCTGCACGCGCTCGCGCTTGTCCTTCGCCACACCGGGCTTGTCGTTGATGACGCGTGAAACCGTGCTCGCGGAGACGCCCGCTTCGCGCGCAATATCATAGATCGTCACAGCGCGTTCCTCCCCTATCAGTCATCCGCAAAGCCCTGCCACACGGGGTGGCCGGGATAGGTCAGCGCCTGCTCCTGCCCGGTGAGCACGCGCAGCGCGCCCGCGGCCATAGCCTCCTGCTCAAACTCGCCGGGATAGACCGACACCGGCGCGATGAAGCCGCAGCGCCGGCGGATGCCCTCCTCCACGTCGGCAAAGCGCAGCAGCCCGCCCGTGAGCACAATGCCGTCCACCTCGCCGCAGAGCACTGCCGCCATCGAGCCGATGGCCTTGCACACCTGATAGATCATCGCGTCCCACACGCGGCGGGCGCGGGCGTCGCCAGACTCCGCCATCGCGTGAATCACGTCGGAATTGGACGTGCCGAAGTGGCTGGAAAAGCCGCCGGCCTGGCTGCACAGCGCGCGCAGCTCCTCGCGGCTTTTCCCGCCGAGCGCGCCGAGCACGTCGGTGACGGCCATCGATCCCATGCGCGTGGGCGTGAACGGCCCCTCGCCGCCGCCCGCGTCGTTGCCGTCGATCATCCGCCCACGCTGATGCGCCGTGACGGAGATGCCCCCGTCGATGTGGCAGACGATGAGATTGCAGTCCTCATAGCGCCTGCCGAGGCTGCGCGCGTGGCGGCGCGCCGTCTCCTTGAGGTTGAGCGCGTGGGAAATCGCCGTGCGGTACACGCCGCGCACGCCGGTCATCCGCGCCAGATCACACAGCTCGTCCACGACGGGCGGGTCCATCATCAGCTCCAGCGCGCCGTTCTCCCTCCCGAGCTCCGCGGCCATCTGCACGCCGAGCATGGAGGCGTGGTACAGCCCGCCCCTCGCCTCCCGCGTGTCGCGCACAAGGCGCTCGTCGATGGCATACACGCCGCCCGGTATCGCACAGCAGCCGCCGCCCCGGCCGACAATCGCGTCCACACTGCGCAAATCGACGCCCGCGCGGGCGAGGAACTCGCGCACGACCTGCATCCGGTAGGGGAGCTGGTCGTTGATGGTCGGAAAGGTCAGCAGCAGCGAGGAATCGTGAAACGTATCCTCCGTAAACAGGCAAACCTCGTTTTCAAACAGCGAGAGCTTGGTCGAGGTCGAGCCGGGATTGATAATCAGAATGCGCCAGGTTTTCACAGGGTCGTCCTCCCATCCGCACGGCACATATTTTTCCTGTAGACAGTATACCACGCCGCGCACGCAAACGCAAACAGACTGCACATAAAAACCTGCTAATGAAAATCAAGCCCTAAATTGAAAAAGTAGAGATGATTTTCTAAAACCAAAAAGTGTATACTTAATAAGCCTCGATTTTTGAGAAATCAAGGCCGACTTTCGAGCCGGTGTCAAACCGGCTCTTTT
>JALFHA010000284.1 GCA_022776785.1 Clostridiales bacterium
GAATCTGCACCTCAAAGGGCATTCCGTTCTCCCCCACCACCGTCGTGTGCAGCGACTGGTACATGTTCGGCTTGGGCATGGAGATGTAGTCCTTGAAGCGGTTGGGCACCTGCTTCCAGAGCGTGTGCACGATGCCCAGCACCGCATAGCAGTCCTGCACGGTATCCACCAGCACGCGGATGGCGATCAGGTCGAAGATCTGCTCGAACGGCTTGTGCTGGAGCACCATCTTGCGGTAGATGCTGTAGAAATGCTTGGGCCGCCCGTCGATCTCGTAGTGGATGTTCATCTCCTTGATCCGGTCGCTTAGCGTGTTGATGACCGATCGGATGTTCGCCTCGCGCTCGGCGCGCTTCATGCCGACCTTGACGATCAGGTTGTGATAGCCCTCCGGATCGAGGTAGCGCAAGCACAGGTCCTCGAGCTCCTGCTTGATCTTGTACACGCCCAGCCGGTGCGCCAGCGGCGCGTAGATGTCCAGCGTCTCCTGCGCGATGCGCTTCTGGCTCTCCGGCGGCTGGGACTTGAGCGTGCGCATGTTGTGCGTGCGGTCGGCCAGCTTGATGAGCACGACGCGGATATCCTTGCTCATCGCCAGGATCATCTTGCGGATGCTCTCGGCCTGCTGCTCCACGCGCGAGGTGAAGTCGAGCCGCTCGAGCTTGGTTACGCCGTCCACCAGCAGGGCGACCTCCTGCCCGAACTCCCTCTCGATGATCTCCAGCGTCACATCCTTGCAATCCTCCACCGTGTCGTGGAGCAGGCCCGCGGCGATGGTCGGCGCGTCAAGCATCAGCCGCGCGAGGATGCTGGCGACCGTCAGCGGATGGATGAAATACGGCTCGCCGGATTTGCGCATCTGCCCCGCGTGCGCCTTTTCTGCAAAGTGATAGGCCTTTTTAACAAGCTCCACGTTGGCCTCTGGATGATACTTGACCAGCGTGCCAATCAGCTCGTCAAGGTTTCTGCATTCGTCCTGCGTCAAACCGATTCCCCCTCCCGCTGCCGTTTTGCTCCTGCGTTATCTTTCGTTGCTGTCCCTGTCTCATTGAAGGATCATCGCCGGGCCGCCGCCAGCTCGCGCAGCCTGCCGCGCACGGCGCTTTTCTCCAGCGACACCTTTCCGCTGGGAATCAGCCTGAACGAGAACGGCTGCTCGCCCAGCTCCGCCAGCCCCAGCTCTCTGAAAATGTACATCCCGCACAGCGCCATGCTCTCGCTCATGCCCGCCTGAGCGGCAAGCACGGGCAGCGTCGCGGCCATCTGCTCGCGCTGGCGCAGCACGCGGTACAGCCCGCGCAGCGCGTCATCCTGCGGAAGAAGCCCCGCGGCGGCGGCGGCGGTCTGCTGCTCCAGCCCCGTCATTTCAATGAAGCGCGCCTCCGGAAAGCGCGCGCGCGCCCGGTCGCGCTCCGCATCGCAGATGAAGCCGTCGAGCATGACGACAGTGCGTGGATTGCAATGGATGCTCTCCCAATCGGGCGCCATCAGCAGCGTGTTGAACATCCGCTGGTCGCTGAGCGTGAAGAGCGCGTAGTCGAGCTGCGCATGAATGATCGCCAGATGGATGTTCGCCATCTTGAGCGCAGGGATGGAGTGCACACACAGGAGCGTGCCCTGATACCCCGTCAGCAATTCATCCCGAAGCGTCCCCATGGCCGTTTCGAGCGTCATGCGCTCCGCAGCCGCCCCATTTCCCTGAGGCGCAGCGCCGCTTTCGGCGAGCGTGCGCAGCATCGCCGCATGAAGCTCGCCCTCCCTGCGCTGGCACTCACTCAGGAATGCTTTGGCCGGCAGGTAAGCCTGAAACTGCCGCAGCTCGCACTGCACGCTGCGCCTGTCCTGCCAGACATTGATGGACAGCGTGAGCACCGCCTCGATGATCTCCGGCATCGAGCGCGCGCGCTCGCCCATGCGGAAGGCGACGGCGTTTCGCATGTCGCCGCCCTGCACGAGCCGCAGCCGCAGGTGCACGCCCTCCTTGCCGATGGTGCGCACATCCGCGGTGTTCACGCCACGCACGCAGAATACCGGCGCGGGGTTGCCAAAGCCCGTGGGCTGCATGGCGGAGAAGGACTCCACCAGCTCCTCGGTCATGTCCGAAAGCTCCAGCTCGAGGTCGTATTCCTCCGTCGGGATGAACGCCTCGGGCGCGGCCTGCTCGCGGATGGCCTGCGACAGCCTGCTCCGCAGCTCGGGCACCAGCGCAGCTTTGATCGTCAGCCCGGCCGCCTGCGCGTGGCCGCCGAAGCGTACGAACAGATCGCGGCAGGCGCTGAGCGCCTGATGGATGTTCACGCCCGGAATCGAACGCGCCGAGCCGACGCACACGTCGCCCTGCTGCGCGAGCAGCACCGTCGGCCACTTGTATTTTTCGACTATGCGCGAGGCTGCCAGGCCGATGACGCCGGGGTTCCAGCCCTCGCCTGCCACCACGATGACCCGTTCCTCGCGGAAGTCGATATCCTGCTGAACGATGTCGTCCGCCTGCGCGAAGATATCAAGCTCCAGCTCGCGGCGCTTGGTGTTGTCCTGATTGAGCTCCTCGGCGATTTCGCGCGCCGTATCGAGCCTGCGCGTCGTCAGCAGCTCGACCCCGCGCGAGGCCAGCGCCAGCCGCCCGCCCGCGTTGATGCGCGGGGCCATGCGGAAGGCCACGTCCGAGGAGGATACGTTTTTCGCCTCCACGCCCGCCGACTCCATCAGGGCGATCAAGCCGGGCCGCTTCGTCGCAGCCATATCGGCCAGCCCATTGGCGACGATGACGCGGTTTTCGCCCAGCAGCGGCACAATGTCCGCAATGGTCGCCAGCGCAGCCAGCTCCCACAGCGGCGCGATGGCCTCCTCGCCGCCCAGCGCCTGCACGAGCTTGAAGGCCACGCCCGCGCCGCACAGCCGCCGGAACGGATATTCGCCCAGCAGCGGATTGAGCACCGCCTCGCACTCTGGTATTTCCGGCCCGAGCTGGTGGTGGTCGGTCACGATCACGCGCATTCCCAGCTTGCGGGCCCGTCGCACCTCCTGCGGACAGGTGATGCCGCAGTCCACGGTAATCAGCAGCTTCGCATGGCTGGCAATCTGCTCCACAGCGGCCATGTTCAGGCCGTAGCCCTCGCCGTGCCTGTCGGGAATATAGAAGGAAACCGTCGCGCCCTGCTTGCGAAGGTACGTCAGCAGGATGGCCGTCGCCGTCACGCCGTCCACGTCGTAGTCGCCGAAGACGACGATTTCCTCCCCCTTGCTGATCGCATCCCGGATAACCGCGACCGCCCTGCCCATATCCTGCATGAGCATCGGGTCGTGCAGATCCTCCCTGCGGGGATTGAGGTATGCGCTGATCTTTTCCGGGGTGTCAAGCCCGCGGTCAAGCAGCAGCTCCAGCAGCTTGGGATTGACGTCAAGCGCCGCAAGCTGCGGCGGCAGCGGCTCGCGCTCCCTGTGCTTGGGAAGGAATTGCAGCACGGTCACGGCCTCCTTTCTTCTTCATTCTTCATATGAGCGGATGCTCTGCGCTGACCGTCCTCTCCCGGGCGGCCAATGCAGAGCATCCGCGGGGCTGCGCCGTGGCAGTCTCCGCGGAAATGAAAGACGGCAAGGGCGGGAACGGCTCCCGCCCTTACGCATCAACCCGGTTTTTACGCCTTCGCACCAGCGCGGCTCTTCTTGTGCGCAGCGCGGGCGTCCATCATCGCGGCCCAGACGTAGCCGTTGATGAGGTTC
>JALFHA010000287.1 GCA_022776785.1 Clostridiales bacterium
GCCCTGCTGCATCACGGCCAGCGCGTCGCAGCAGGAGAGCGCCAGCGGCAGATCGTGCAGCACCACAGCGACGGCGCGCCCCTCCTGCGCCAGCTCGCGCAGCAGCGCCGTCAGTGAGAGCTGCGCGCCGGGGTCGAGGAAGGCCGTCGGCTCGTCGAGCAGCAGGCAGGGCGCGTCCTGCGAAAGCAGCAGCGACAGATAGGCCCGCTGCCGCTCCCCGCCGGAGAGCTCGCCGAGCAGCGCATTTCGGAATGCATACGCGCCTGTGCGCTCGAGCGCCGCGCGGACGATGGCCTTGTCCTGCGCGGTGAGCACGCGGCGGGCGCCCATGTGCGCGTAGCGTCCGTGCGCGGCGAGCTGCGAGACGGTCAGCTCCGGCACGCCGCGGTTTTGGGGCATGTAGGCGATGTGCGCGGCGCGCGCGCGCGGCGACAGGCGCGCCATATCCTCCCCGTCGCAGAGCACGCGTCCGGACATCGGCCGCAGCAGCCCCGCCGTCGCCTTGAGCAGCGTCGATTTGCCGCTGCCGTTCGGCCCGACGATGCCCAGCAGCGCGCCGGGGCGCAGCGAGAGGGAGACGTCCTGCACGCGGGCGACGCCGCGATACCCGGCGCACAGGCGTTCAAGCGAGATCATGGCGATTCCTCCGCTTCTGCGAGAGCAGCAGGATGAGAAAGAATGGCACGCCCAGCAGCGAGAGCAGCACGCCGACGGGCAGCTCGTAGGGAGCGAACAGCAGCCGTGCGGCGAGGTCGCACGCTGTGCACAGCAGCGCGCCGATGAGCGCGGCAGCAGGCAGGCGGGCGCTTCCGTCCCGCGGGCAGAGCAATCGCGCGGTGTGCGGCGCGATGAGCCCCACAAAGCTGACGAGCCCGCACAGGCTGACCGCGCACGCGGCAAACAGCGCCGCCAGCGCCAGAAACACGAGCCGGAACAGCCCGGCGCGCAGGCCGACGGCACGGGCAGGCTCCTCGCCCATCGAGAGGATGGACAGCTCGGGCATCAGCAGCAGCGCAAGCGACAAGCCCACTGCGGCCATCGGCGCGACGGCAGCAAGGCGCTCGAGCGTCACGGACTCAAAGCCCCCGATGGCGAAGCTCGAGCGGTTGACCGCCGCGTCGGGAAAGATGACGACCAGCGCGTCCATCAGCGCACCCAGCAGCGTGGAGACGGCCACGCCGGAGAGAATCAGCGTCGAGCGGGACGCGCCCGCCAGCGTCGAGATCGCAAAGACGAGCAGCGCCGCCGCCAGCGCCCCGGCAAACGCGGCGGGCGGCACGGCGGCAAAGCTGCGCGGCGCGAAAATCATGGCGATGAGTGCAGCGAGCCCGGCGCCGCTGTTCACCCCGATGACGCTCGGGGAGGCCAGCTGGTTGCTCAGAACGCTTTGCAGGATACAGCCGGAGGCCGCCAGGCACATTCCCGCCGTCAGCGCGCCCAGCAGGCGCGGCAGGCGGATGTGCACAAGAATCAGATACGCGCGCGAGGAGGTCTCCCGCGCAAGGAGCGCGGAAACCAGCTCGCGCGCAGACAGGCCGCTGGCCCCCAGCAGCAGGCTCGCCGCGCAGGCGGGCACAAGCAGCAGGAGCAGCAGCGGGAAAAGCGTTTTACGGCGCATCAAGCAGATCCTCCAGCAGCGCATACGCCTGCGCCCAGCGGGCGTTGGGCTTGTAGTGGAAAAGCTGCTTGTCCAGCTCTACGACGCGCCCCTCCCGCACGGCCGTCAGCGCGCCCCACGCGGGGTTATTTGTCAGCGCCTCGGCCAGCGCGTCCATGGCGCGCTCGCGGCTCTCGCCCATCGTGGTGATGAAGATCCATTCCGGGTCGTCCATCAGAATCTGCTCGAGCGTCAGGCTTTCCAGTAGCGCGCCGTCGCGGTCGGCGATGTTGACAAGCCCCATCTCCGCGAGCATCGCCCCGGCGAGGCTGTCCGAGCCCTTCGCCTTCACGCCCGTGCTGTAGGCGCGTAGCAGCAGCGCCGTGCGCTGACCGTAGCGCGCATCCTCGCGCGCGCGGGAGACGATGGCCTCGATTGGCCGCTGCACCTGCTCGCGCTGCACCTCCAGCAGCTCCTCATGCCCGGTCAGGCGGCAGAGCACGTCGGCCATGTCCATGTA
The DNA here is from genome assembly GCA_022776785.1 of Clostridiales bacterium. GTDB lineage: Bacteria > Bacillota > Clostridia > Christensenellales > Aristaeellaceae > Ventricola. The sequence continues at coordinate 2,118 of JALFHA010000287.1, forward strand.
CTCCTGCCAGGTGTCAAACGAGAAATAGGCGCAGGGCACACCCAGCGCGGTCAGCGCGTCCAGCAGCTTGAGGTGCGCGGCGCTGTCCGCCGAAAGCAGAATCAGCTCCGGCTCGAGCGCTACGGTCAGCTCCAAGCTCGGCTGCTTGACCGTGCCGATGACGGACACCTCCCCGCCGAGCGACAGGCCGCGCTCGGTGACGGCATCCTCCGTCGCGCCCACAAGCGTGCCGCCGCAGGTCAGGTATGCCTCCGCAAGCGAGCCCTCAAAGGCCACAGCCCGGCGCACCGGGACGGCGAGCGTCACCTCGCGTCCCAGCGCGTCTGTGAAGGTCACGGTTTCCGCCGCGCCGGATACCGCAAGGGCAAGCGTCAGCGCAAGCAAAAGAAGCGGAATCAGCGCTCTTTTCATGCGGTGTACTCCGCCGCGATTTGCTCAAGCGCCCCGGGGTTCGCCGCGCGCCACGCGCCATAGCTCATGCCGCTATCTGCCACGGCCTGCCCGAGCTTCACCAGGAATGCGGGGATGTCCCCCTCGAGCATCGCGCCCAGCTCGCGGCCCATTTCCTCCTCGCCCTGACGGCCGCAGCCGCCGGCGAAGAAGACGAAGCCCGGCTGCGGCTTGCCGCCCACCAGCTTCACGCCACCGCGGAAGCCCAGCTCCCCGGTCTGATGCGTGCCGCAGGAGGACGGACAGCCGGAGATGTGAATCTGCGGCAGCGCGTCCGCGGGTAGCTTCGCCTCGCGCACGGCCGCCACGCACGCGCGCAGCAGCGCCTGTGAGTCGCGCACGCCCACCTGACAGATGCTCGCGCCGATGCAGGCGACGGAGCTTTCAAACGGCGTTTCAGCGCTGTCGGCGGTGAGCGCCAGCACGCGCTGCGCCTCGCTGCTGGTCAGGTTCACGATGTAAGCGCTCTCGTCCGGGGCAAGGCGCAGCTGCGCGCCGGGGATGTCCTTCAGCGCGTCCGCGAGAGCGCAGAGCGTCTCCGCCTTCGGCTGGCCGCCGATGGGATGGTAGTGCACGGCATAGAGCCCCGGCTGCTTCTGTGCCGTCACGCGCGCGCCGCTTGCCGTGCTGCCGTCTCCGGTCTTGGCGACGAGGGCGGAAAGCTCCGGCAGAAGCAAATCCTCACCCGAGGCGCGCACCTCATCGAGCTTTTCAAGGTACGCCGCCTTGTACGCCTCGGGGCCGCCGAGGGATTCCTGCATGTAGCGTGTGCGGGCCTTGGCGCGGTTCTCGTAGTTGCCGTAGGCGCGGAAGGTCAGCCACATGGCCTTGATGTAATAGAGAATCTCGCGCGGGGACACGCCCTCAGCCACCTTCACGCCAAAGCGCGGATTATTGCCCAGCCCGCCCGCGCTGTACACGTCAAACAGCCCGTCCGCGCGCGCGGCAAAGCCGAGGTCGCGATACGTCGCGTGCGTGAGATTCGCCGGGGAATTCGAAAAGCCCACCTTGAGCTTGCGGGGCATCTTCTCCGCCTTGATGAAGGTCGTCAGGTAGTCGCCCGCGGCCTGCGCCCACGGCATCACATCGAAGTACTCGCCCTCCTCCACGCCGGAGAGCGGGGAGCACATCACGTTGCGCGGGAAGTCGCCGCCGCCGCCCATCGTCACGATGCCCGCATCGAGCGCGCGCTCGATGACGTCGCACACGGTCTGCTGCGGCAGATCGTGGAGCTGGATGGTCTGGCAGGTGGTGAAGTGCACGCGCTCAATGCCGTGTTTGCGGATCATGTCGGCCACGAACGCGAGCTTCTCCGGCGTCACGCAGCCCGCGGTCATGCGCAGGCGCAGCATACTCGCCTTGCCGTCGCGCTGGGCATAGCTGCCATAGTAGCCCGAAAAGCCCTTGTAGGCCGCCTTGCTCATCTCCCCTGCGAAGAACGCGGCGCTCTTCTCCCTGAACTGCGGCAGATCAGCGCGGAACGTCTCGATGCTTTCCGGCTGTGCGGGATTCCTCGTCATTATCATCGCCCTCCCCTGTAAAATGTTTCTCTTTTCACCATGCGCCAAAGCGCGATCAAGTATACGGCATTATACCATATCTGTCGGCATCCTGCACACCAAAACGCAAAAAGCGGGCAGTGCCCGCTCCCACCTCCGACCCATTCTGTATTCTCCATCCTTCTTCCTTCGTGGCCGATGGCGGCGCAATTTCCTATAGATTAAAAAACCATGCTCAGCGCAGTCTGACAGGAAAAATTCAAAATAGGGGTTGACAGACTGTAAAGTTCGGTGTATGATGTTTCCATCACTTGGACGGAGGAAAAACGCCATGCGCACGTCTCGCCTGTACGCGTACTTTACCCTGTATTGCTTTAGCAGTACGGGCTGTTTTGATGCGCGCGCGCAGGCATAGGTGCTGGCGATCAGGTCATCAAGGCGGCTCTTCCAAAACGGAGGGCCGCTTTTCTTCTGTCAATATTTTCATGGCCGTGCACCCAATCAGGGCGCGGCGCAGAGCGATAAGGGAGGGCAATCATCATGATTCTCATTTTGAAACCGCAGGCGGACGAATCGCGCGTGCGCGCGCTGGCCCAGCAGCTTGAGCAGCGGGGCGTAGCCATCCACTACAGCCAGGGCACGCAGGAGTCGCTGATGGGCCTCGTCGGCGACACGACGCACCTTGACGAGGACTGGCTGCGCGCCAACGACATCGTGGCCGACGTGCGCCGCGTGTCCGAGCCGTACAAGCTCGCCAACCGCCGCTTCCACCCGGAGGATACGCACGTCACGGCGGCGGACAAGGCCATCGGCGAGGGCAATTTTGCGGTCATCGCCGGGCCGTGCTCCGTGGAGAGCGAGACACAGCTTCTGGAGGTCTCCCAAGCCGTGAAGGCCAGCGGCGCAACCTGCCTGCGCGGCGGTGCGTTCAAGCCGCGCACCTCGCCCTATTCCTTCCAGGGGCTTGAAAACCAGGGCCTCGAGCTGCTGCGCGAGGCGCGCCGCGTGACCGGCCTGCCCATCGTCACCGAGATCATGAGCGAGACGCAGCTTGACGACTTCGCCGATGTGGACATCATTCAGGTCGGCGCGCGCAACATGCAGAACTTCCGCCTGCTTAAGGAGCTCGGCCACAGCAAAAAGCCCATCCTGCTCAAGCGCGGCTTGTCCGCCACCATCGAGGAGCTGCTCATGAGCGCGGAGTACATCCTCAGCGGCGGCAACGACAACGTCATCCTCTGCGAGCGCGGCATCCGCACGTTCGAGAAGATGATCCGCAACAACCTCGACATCTCCGCCGTGCCCGTCATCAAGGCGAAGTCGCACCTGCCCGTCATCATCGACCCCTCCCATGCGGCGGGCATCGCGTGGATGGTCGCCCCGCTCGCGCGCGCGGCCATCGCCAGCGGCGCGGACGGTCTGATGATCGAGGTGCACAACGACCCCAAGCGCGCGCTGTGCGACGGCGCGCAGTCGCTCAACCCCGCGCAGTTCGACGAGCTGATGCTCGACGTCAAGCGCCGCGTCGCCTTCGAGGGCAAGACGCTGCTGTAAGGGCTTGCATCCCCACCCGCGCTGTGGTATCATAGGGACAAGTGAATCAGGAGAATGAGGTTCTCCCCGGGGCAACCCGAACCGCCTTTCAGGGCTGATGACTTCTGCGGCTTGTTTGCTGCGGGGTTGTCAGCCCTTTTTCGCGCCTATCACCCAGCTTATACAAGAATCGGGGGAAACACCATGATCGCATCCATCGGCCTCATCCTCATCCTCGGCCTGCTCGCGGGCGAGCTCTGCCGCCGCATCGGCCTGCCGCGCATCATCGGCATGCTGCTCACCGGCGTGTTCATCGGCCCATGCGCCCTGAACCTGCTCGACGCGCAGACACTCGCCGTCTCTGCGGAGCTGCGGCGCATGGCGCTGGTCATCATCCTGCTGCGTGCCGGGCTGACGCTCGACCTCAGCGACCTGCGCCGCGTCGGCCGTCCCGCCGTGCTGATGGCCTTCCTGCCCGCGCTACTTGAAATCGGTGCGTGCGTGCTGCTCGCGCCCGCCATCTTCGGCGTCTCCCGCGCGGAGGCCGCCGTCCTCGGCGCGGTGCTGGGTGCCGTCTCCCCGGCGGTCGTCGTGCCGCGGATGGTGCGGCTCATCGAGCAGCGGCGGGGCACGGCGCAAGGTGTGCCGCAGCTCATCCTCGCGGGCGCGTCTCTGGACGACGTGTTCGTCATCGTGCTGTTCTCCTCGTTCACGGCGATGGCGCAGGGCGCATCGGCCTCTGCCGCGCAGCTTTTGCAAATTCCCGTCTCCATTGCGCTGGGCATTGCCGCCGGCGCGGCAGTCGGCCGGGCGCTCTCCGCGCTGCTGGATGCGATGGCACGCTGCGGCCATGCGCCCTCCGCGGGCGAGCGCGCCGTGCTCGTGCTGGGCCTCGCCTTCCTGCTCATGGCCGCAGAG
>JALFHA010000314.1 GCA_022776785.1 Clostridiales bacterium
CGCGCCGGTCAGGATGCCGCTGTAGATGTCCTTGACGGACACGTCGAAGTCGAACGGCGCCTGATTCGCCAGCACGTCCGCCTCCGTGATGGAGAAGATCTCCGTAAAGCAGCGGATAAAGTCGAGCACGCTCCTGTGCCCGACGACCACGCCCTTGGGCGTGCCGGTCGAGCCGGAAGTGAAGTTGACGTAGAGCGGATCGGTGTCGAGCATCTGCGCGCGCACGCGGGCGAGCGCGGCGTCGTCGACGGGCGCGGCGAGCAGCTCCTCGAGCAGCAGGATCTCGCCCGGCACGTCCATCGCGCGAAGCTGAGCCTCATGCGCCCGGTCTGTGACGACGACGGGCGAGGCCAGCGTATCGAGAATCGCGCGCACGCGCGCGGCGGGATGGCGCAGGTTGAGCTGCGCATAGGCGCAGCCCGCGTAGACCGCGCCCATGAAGCCCGCGACCGTAGCGCAGGATTTGTCCATGTAAAAGCCGATCACCGTGCGCGGCGCAACGCGCCTGCTCAGCGCGCTGCCCGCTGCCCGGGAGAGGGCGACGAGTTGGGCAAAGGTGAGCTGGGTTTCCTCATCCACAAAGGCGGTCTTGTCCGGCAGGCGCGCGCCCGTCGCCTCGAGCGCGTCCAGTATGAGCGTGTGCATATCGGCAGTCTCCTGTCAGTGCGCGCGAAGAAGCGCGCGGAAATCATTCAGCTTATTATAGCGCATTTATCAGGCGTGTTCAAGGGCGGCGCGTCAGTTCCCGCTGGGCTTGTCGGTTTCGCCGAGGGTAAAGCAGACCGACTCCCCGCCCTCATCCGCGCGGGCATAGGCGCGGGGCGTGCCGCCTGCAAGCGCCTGCGCATCGCAGGTGAGGACGGCGTCCTCGCTCCAGTCGCGAAGGAGCGTCTCCTCGCCGCTTTCCTGCACGAGCGTGAAGCGGTACTGCGGCGTGACGAGCGTGCCGCGGTTGCAGTCCGCGCGCAGGGTGACCTGACCGTCTGCGCCCGTCTCCTGCGTCAGCCAGCAGTTGGTGATGAAATCGATGGAGGCGAGGTAGGCCTGCGCGTCGGGATAGAACCACCCGCTCGTGTCCTCGCCTGCAAGATATGCGTTGAACAGGCGCGCAAAGGCCGCGCTGAGCGTGTCCGCGCCCTCGCCGACCATGTGGTAGAGGTCATAATACAGGTCGTTGAGACAGGGCAGCAGCTCCTCGCGGGCGAACATCAGGTTGAAGCAGGGCACGCCCAGCTCGCCAAAGAACGCCTGCGCGCTCTCGATATACGGCAGATAGCCCGGCTCCGCCAGCGCGTGCGCCGTCATGCCCGGCGCGAGGATCACCATGAGCTTTGAGCCGTGTTCCTCGCACAGTGCCTTGAATTCGCGCAGCTTGTCCTTCGTGTAGTCGTAGACCTCGTAGGTGTAGCCCGTCTCCTCGCGGATGACCGTCTTGACGAGCGCATCCGTCGCGCGCTCGTCGGTCTGGCGGCGCACGAAGCCGTCGGCATAGAGGTAATCGCCGGGATGCTCGCTTTGCAGCTCGGCGAGCACGGCCTCCGGGTCGGTGCGCAGGCGCACAGCCTTGCGGACATCCGAAAACGACTGGAAGCCGAAGGTATTGAACAGCAGCACGCGGGAGAGCTTGTCGCCGTCCTTTTCCAGCACGTCCTGAAGGTAGCGCAGCCGGTTGACGGGGCTGCTCAGGTGCGGCATGAGCTTCATCTGCGTCTGCGGGTCGGTTTTGACCGAGTCGAAGGAATACGCCTCCAGCACCAGCACCACCCACTCGGGGCTGTTGGTGCGGTAGAGCTCATGCGTGAGCGCCAGCACGTCGGGCATGACCATGTTGGTGATGGTCGCGTCAAACGCCGTCAGTCCCGTCGCCTCGGAGATCAGCGTGGGGTTGAAGTGGTGCTGCACGATGGAGGAGCCGACGATGGCCAGCTCGATGTCGTCCCGCTCGCGCATGTCCCGCATGGTGAGCGTGGCGAAGGTATCCAGCTGCACGAGGAACGTGTTGCCAAGCGGGATGAGCAGCGCGGCCAGCGTGAGAAACGCCAGCAGAGCGAGGGCTTTTCGGATGGTGGATTTCAAGGCTGTGCCTCCTGAGAGAATGTGAAAAATCAGAACACCGCGTACATGAAGCCGTCCGCCCCGGTCGCGCCCGTGACGAGCGTGCCGAGGATGAAGAGGATGAAGGTCAGCAGCAGCGCCCAGCGCACCGGCAGCGGGCGCTCAAGCAGCCACGAGCGCACCTGCGCGCCGCGCTCCTGCGCCAGCGAGACGGCGAAAATCAGCGCCGTGCCCAGCAGCAGGATGCCCATGTCGCGCGGGGAGACGCCCAGCGAGGTCAGCAGCGCGGCGTCGAGCTGCGCGCCGTTCCAGCCGAGCACAGTGCGCGCGAGCATGGAGAAGGCATCCGCGGCGCGCGTGCAGCGGTCGAAGTACCAGCCGATGTTGACGATGAGGAACGTGCGCAGCACGCGGAGGACGTGGAAGCCGGAGCTTTTGACGAGCGCGGCATGGCGCTCGCCGAAGCGGTGGAACGCGGGCTCGAGCAGCGCACTGGCGGCGAGAATCACGCCGTTGTACAGGCCCCAGAGCACATAGTTGGCCGTTGCGCCGTGCCAAAGGCCCACGAGCAGGAACACGAGGATATTGCCCAGCGCCGCGGGCAGCGCGCGCGCGAAGCCCGCGCCGAAGACGCCTTTGACGGCCTTGGAGAGCCTGCTCACCGGGCGGGTGAGGGCGAAGGGATAGAACACATAGTCGCGCATCCACGCGCCGAGGCTGATGTGCCACCTGCGCCAGAAGTCGCCCAGCGACACGGCGAAGTAAGGCCTGCGGAAGTTGGGCGCAAGCTGGATGGAGAAGAGCTGGGCGATGCCCGTCACCAGATCGATGCCGCCGGAAAAGTCGGCATACTGCTGGAGCGAGTAGGCCAGCACGGCGAGGGCCGTCACCGCGCCGCCGAAGCCCTCAGGCGCGTCAAACACGGCGGCGACGAGCGGCAGCGCGCGGTCGGCGATGACCTTCTTTTTGAAGAAGCCCCAGAGCATGAGCAGCAGGCCGCGCTCGATGCCAGTCAGGTCGAACTCATGTGGCTCGGCGAGCTGGGCGGCGAGCTGGTCGTAGCGGGCGATGGGGCCCTGAATGAGCTGGGGGAAGAACGAGACGAACAGCGCAAAGCGCAGGGGATTTTTTTCCGCCGCGGTCTTGCCGCTGTACACGTCGATGAGGTAGCCCATCGACTGAAAGGTGTAAAACGAGATGCCCAGCGGCAGCACCCAACCGAGCGGCTGCGCGCCGAAGAGCGTCAGTACGGGGCCGCTGTACTTGAGCGCGGCAAGCACGCCGAAATTGAGCACGAGCGTGAGCACGAGCAGCACGCGCTGTCGGCGTTTGGCGGCGGCCTTGAGGGCCTTTTTTTCCTCCGGAGAGAGCGTGCCCTTGCCGGCCTTGAGCGCGGCGCGGCTGCGCTCGCCCGTGCGCCCGATGAGCAGCGCGCCCGCCCATGTGGACAGCGTCGTCAGCAGGATGAAGGGAAGCGCCCGCGCGCCGCTGACGGCGTAGAACGCATAGCTGGCGGCGAGCAGCAGAAACCAGCGCAGGCGGCGGGGACAGATATAATAGGCGCCTGCGCACAGCAGTGAGAAGGCGATGAGCATATACAGCGACATGGCGTACCTCTGGCGTATGATTGGTGCTGCAAGGGGAAAAAGCGGCAGCATCGCGGAACGGAAACAATATAATTAGAAGAAATCAGTGATGGATGACGTCCGACGCGGCCCGGATGCGGGCGACGGCGCGCGCCCCGGTGGGCGAGATCAGGTAATCGTAGGTCGTCGGCGGGACGAGCGGGGCGATGTCCTCCACATGCCCGTCA
>JALFHA010000320.1 GCA_022776785.1 Clostridiales bacterium
GCATCCGTTCCCGTTTTTCCAAGCTCAACCCTCCAGTTTGATGATCGGGGCGATAGCCAACGCGAATTCCTTCACGCCCACGCGCGTGTCGTCAAAGCGGATCATGATGCGCGCGTCCGAGCCGCTGCCCGCCACGCGCACCACCGCGCCCCGGCCGAATTTTCTGTGCATCACATGGTCGCCCGCCGCAAAGATCGACGGCGCGGCCTGCTCGCGCGCGACAGAGGCGACCACCTTCGGCTGCGCCTGCACGCCGCGCTGCACGCCGGAAACCGTCGCGCCGCCGACCTGCGCGCTTGCGCCCATGCCCATGCCGCTCCCGCGCGACCAGTCGCTCAGGCTCTGCCGCCGTCCCTGCGGCGCAGCGTATGCGGTTTTCGGCTTCCATGCGTCGGCAGCCTTTGGCTCCGGCTGGGCAAAGCTGCTGCCCCGGCTCCATGCGGGCTGCCGCCAGCCGCCGCTCTGCCAGCCGTCCCCGCCGGTGCGTCTTGCGCCCTGCTGCGGCGCATCGGAGACATCCTCGAGCACGCGCGCGGGGATGTCGTCGATGAAGCGGGAGCGCTCGTTGAACTGCGGCTGATTGTAGAGCATCCGCCGCGTGGCGTGCGAGAGAAACAGCCGCTTCTGCGCGCGCGTCACGCCGACGTAGCACAGCCGCCGCTCCTCCTCCATGCGCTTCTCGTCCTCGACGCTGCGCGCGGAGGGGAACAGGTTTTCCTCCATGCCGATCATGAACACGTTGGGGAACTCAAGGCCCTTGGCGCTGTGCAGCGTCATCATCGTCACCGCGCCGCCGCCCTCGGTCATCGCGTCCAGGTCGGAGACGAGCGCCACGTTCTCGAGGTAATCCGCGAGCGTCGGGTGATCGGCCTTTTCCTCGAATTCCTGCACCGCGCCCACAAACTCGCGGATGTTCTCCACTCGCGAGCGCGCCTCATCGCTGTCCTCTTTTGCATACTGGCTCTCCAGCCCCGCCGTGTCGATGACGTAGCGCACCAGCTCGGTCAGCTTCATGGTGTCGGCGGTCAGCGTCAGGTTCATCATCAGCTCGCTGAAGCGCGCCACGCTCTTGAGCGCGCGGCTGCCCAGCGTCTGCGGCGCATCCATGCAGGCCGTCAGCAGCGGGATTCCCTCCTCCTGCGCATAGCGCGCCAGCTCCGCCACTGTCGTCTCGCCGATGGCGCGCTTGGGCACGTTGATGATGCGCCGCAGGGACACATCGTCCGCCGGGTTGATCATCACGCGCAGGTAGGCGAGGATATCCTTGACCTCCTTGCGGTCGTAGAAGCGCAGGCCGCCGTATATCCTGTATTTGATGCCGCTCTGCACGAACGCTTCTTCCACCACGCGGGACTGCGCATTGGCCCGGTAGAGCACGGCGCAGCGGGAGGCATCCTCGCCCTGCGCGGCGAGCGCGCGAATCTGCTGGCAGACCCACGCGGCCTCCTCGCGCTCGTCGCCCGCGCGGTAGAGGCGAATGGGCTCGCCCGCGTCCTGCCGCGTCCAGAGCGCCTTGTCCTTGCGGTGCTCGTTGCGGGCGATGATCTGGTTGGCCGCATCCAGAATGTTCGCGCTGGAGCGGTAGTTCTGCTCGAGCTTGATGACCTTCGCGTCCGGGAAGTCCTTCTCAAAGTCGAGGATGTTACGGATGTCCGCGCCGCGCCACCCGTAGATGGACTGGTCATCGTCGCCGACCACGCAGAGATTGCGGCTCTTGTCGGCCAGCATCCTCACGAGCATATACTGCGCGCAGTTCGTATCCTGATACTCATCGACGTGAATATAGCGCAGCCTGCGCTGATACGCCTCCAGCACGGGCGGGTGCTGCGCAAACAGCTCGAGCGTCTTAACGATGAGGTCGTCAAAGTCGAGCGCATTGCTGCTCTTGAGCTTTTCCTCGTAGGCGGTGTAGACGTCCATCACCCGCTGGCAGCGGAAATCCCGCTCGCTCTGGGCAAACCACTCCTGCGGGCTGAGCAGCTTGTTCTTCGCGTCGGAAATCTTCGACTTGATCTCGCGCGTGGGCAGGAATTTTTCGTCGATGTTCAGGCTCTTGAGGATTTCCTTGATGGCGGAGGTCTGGTCGTCATCGTCGTAGATGGTGAAGGAGCGCGAGTAGCCCAGCTTCTCGATGTCCCGGCGCAGGATGCGCGCGCACCCGGAGTGGAAGGTGGAAATCCACACGTCCGCCGCCGCGTCGCCCACGAGCTTCTCAATGCGCTCGCGCATCTCCGCCGCCGCCTTGTTGGTGAAGGTAATCGCCATGATGGCCCACGGCGGCACGCCGTGCTCGATGAGGTTCGCCACGCGGTAGGTCAGCGCACGCGTCTTGCCGGAGCCCGCGCCCGCCAGCACCAAAAGCGGCCCCTCAAGCGTTTCCGCCGCGAGCCGCTGTTCATTGTTGAGATCATTCAGATTCATGGCTGTTCCTCTTGCTTCCCGTTGTCCTGATCCGTCTGTTCGTTCTGCTCCATGCGCGCGAGCACCGTCTGGTAGCCGCCCGCCCCGTAGGAAAGACAGCGGTTGACGCGGCTGATGGTCGCCGTGCTCGCGCCCGTGCGCTCAGCGATGTCCTGATAGGTGACGCGCTGGCGCAGCAGGCGCGCCACAGCCAGCCGCTGCGCCACAGACTGAACCTCGTGCACAGTAAAGATGTCCTCAAAGAAGGCGAGCGCTTCATCCCTTGTACCGAGCGTGAGCATCGCGTCAGCCAGCTCGCCAATCTGTTCGTCGCGCATAAATTCGTTTGCCATAAGCACCCCTCCGGGCTTCGTCAGCCGATGATAAGCCATTATATCACAGATCCAAATGAAAATAAAGGCGGCGCGTTCCCTGCACCGTCTTGATTCGGGGACAGCGCTCAGACTGTTCTTGCCGTTTGGAGCTGCTCCATCAGCCAGTCGTCCGCCTCCTGCGCATCCTTGAGCAGCACATGCACGGTGCTGCGCCTTGAATTGATGGGCACGACCATGAAATAGCGCTCCTGCGGCTCGGGCGCGCGCAGGCTGAAGGTGACAAGCAGCCCGGTCATGGATTTGCGCGGCGGATGCGAGACATAGACGAAGGGCTTCGGATCATCAAAGCGCACGCAGGTCTTCATCACCCGCGTCTGTGCCTGCGGCCAGCGCTCGAGGATGCGCCCGCGCAGCGCCTCGAAGATTGCCCACTCCTGCGGCCTGCCGGCGAAAAAGGCATCCGTCTCAAAAACCGCGTCCACGCACAGCCCTCCTCGCTCTTGCTAAAAACGGACGCGCGCCCGCGTCCGTTATCCGTCATTTCACCAGAATGATGCGCCCGCAGTTCTCGCACTCGACAAAGGGCGAGCCCGTGCGGATCTTGTTCATGTCCGCCGCCGGGAGCTGCATATTGCAGCCGCCGCAGCGGTCGTCATGAATGCGCGTGATGGGCGGCGTGGAGTGCCGCTTGATGGCCTTGTATTTTTCCAGAAGCTCGGGGTCGATGCCCTCCGCCTCCTTGGCTACCTTCTTCTTGAGGGCCTCCAGCTTCACGGCGGCCACCTTGTACTCCTCATCGTAGATGACCTTGATGCGGTCAAACTCCGCGCGGGCCTTCGCGGCGCGCACGCGCACCTCGCGCTGCTGGCGGTCACGGGCCTCGGAATCCTTGCGCATCTTAGCCAGCTCGGACTCGTAGCGGGAGATCGTGGAGAGCAGCTTCTGCACGGCAGCGATCTGCTTTCTGGCCTCCTCCGCGTCCTGCGGGCGGTTGGCCTCCAGATTGGCCGCAGCCTCGCTGACCGAGCCGTTCAGCCGGGTGATCTCGTCGGCCAGCGCCTCCATGCGGTCGCTCATGACCTCGACGTCGGTCTCAATCTTCTTGAGGACGTTCTGCTGCTCGAGCAGAAAGTCGCGGTGCTTGAGCAGCTCCTTGCGGTTGCTGTTGCCGCGCATCTCCTTTTCATACTGATCCAGCTCCATATCGACCTGCTGGTACTGCCACAAACGCTCATACTGTTCCAAAGTAAGGCCCTCCTATACTCACTCAGCGCCCAAAGGGCTTGACCTCCGGGCAAAAAACCGTCAAGTTATATTCTAGCGCATCCGCAGCGTTTTGTAAAGCTGTGCGCAGCACTTCGCAGACAGGATTTTCCGTTTCATAGTGGCCCGCCTCCAGCACGCACATGCCGCTGTCCGCCGCGTCAAGCGCCTCGTGGTGGCGGATTTCGCCGGTGATGAAGCAATCCGCCCCCAGCGCGCGCGCCAAAGCGACCTCCCCGCCGCCCGCGCCGGAGCAGCAGCCCAGCACATGCACGGGCGTATCCTCCGCGCCGTAGACGCGCACCTCCCCGTGCAGCCTCGTCCTCGCCTGTGCGGCCAGCCGACCCAGCGTCATGCCTCCGGGAAGATCGCCCGCGCGCACAAAGCCCTCGCCGCGAATGTTCTGCGCGCCCAGCGCGGCCATCAGCGTGTCGTTCACGCCGCCAGGCGCGCTGTCCAGATTCGTGTGCGCGGCGATGTGCGCGATGCCCGCCTCAGCCAATTCCAGCATCAGCCGCCCCTCGCGGTCGTCGTCCGTCACCCGCTTGCGCGCGCTGAACATGATCGGGTGATGCGTGACAATCGCCTGCGCGCCCAGCGCCTTCGCCGCGTCAACCGCCTCCTGCGTCAGGTCGAGCGCCACCACAGCGCGCGTCACCGGCGCGCCCCTGCGGCCCAGCAGCAGGCCCACGTTGTCCCATTCCTCCGCCAGGCCGTAGGGCGCGATCTCCCCGACCAGCCTTTCCAGCTCCGATACCGTGCATGTTTTCATACCAAGTGCCTCCGCAATCCATGTCAGCTCCCGGCTGCTGTGCCGGATTCTCTGCGCCGCCCTGTCCGTCCCGAGCGGCGCGATGCGCTCCAGCTCCCGCACGCGCACGCTCCGCTGCCAGGAAAAATAGCCCCGCTGGCCTTCCTTCCGCACGCCGCGGGCCGCCGCGCCCAGCAGCGCCTCCCGCTCGCCAAGCACGCAGGGCGCCGCCTCCCGCGCCAGCAGCGTGACGTAGCGCCGCCCCGCCGCCTCGCAGAAGGCCTCCCGCTCGATACCAAGACCCATGCCCGCCAGACCGGCGCGCAGCTCGGGCAGGTCGGTATTCGCCTGCACGATGACCGCCGCGCCGCCGAGCTTCTCCCGGCCCGCGCGCAGGATGCGCAGGATTGTCTGCGCGCCCATGCCCGCGATGACGACGGCGCACACCGGCCCCTTAAGCGCGTCAAGGCCGTCCGCCTCGCGCAGCACGGCGCGCTCCTCAAGCCCCAGCGAAGCCAGCAGGCGGCGCGCCTTTTCAAGCGAGGGGCCGCTCACATCGCTGGCGAGCATCGTCAGGCGCGGACAGCGCTCAAGCAGCGCCGCCGTCAGGTAGCCGTGGTCGCAGCCCACGTCCGCCGCACGGGGCGCGTCGCTGCCTCCGGCCGCTTCGAGCACCCAGCGCGCGATGGTTTCCAGCCGCTCGTCAAGGCGAATCATCAGCGCTCCTCCTTGCAGAAAGAAAAGAGGGACGGCGTCCCTCATTCCTCTGTGTCTCCCCGCAGGCGCGGGTAAAATCCTTTGTCCAAGAATTCACTATAAAAGTCCTTCTGCAAAGCTTCGGCCTCGATCACAAAGCAGCGGGACTTCTATCACTTCGTCGGTGATGCAATCGGCATCATGCCGATTTACTCGAGATAATCCTTGAGCTTCTTGCTGCGGCTCGGATGGCGCAGCTTGCGCAGCGCCTTCGCCTCAATCTGGCGGATGCGCTCGCGCGTGACGTTGAACTCCTGCCCGACCTCCTCGAGCGTGCGCTGGCGGCCGTCCTCCAGCCCGAAGCGCAGCGAGAGTACCTTCTTCTCGCGCGGGGTCAGCGTATCGAGCACGCTCATGAGCTGCTCCTTCATCAGCGTGAAGGAAGCGGCCTCCGCGGGCGGCGGCGCGTCGTCATCCTGGATAAAGTCGCCCAGGTGGGAGTCCTCCTCCTCGCCAATCGGCGTTTCCAACGAGACGGGCTCCTGCGCGATCTTGATGATCTCGCGCACCTTCTCCACGCTGATGCCCATCGCCTCGGCGATTTCCTCCGGCTGCGGCTCGCGACCCTTCTCCTGCAGGAGCTGGCGGCTGACGCGGATGAGCTTGTTGATCGTCTCGACCATGTGCACGGGGATACGGATGGTTCTGGCCTGATCGGCGATGGCGCGGGTGATGGCCTGACGGATCCACCACGTCGCATAGGTGGAGAATTTGAAGCCCTTGGTGTAATCGAACTTCTCTACCGCCTTGATGAGGCCCAGATTACCCTCCTGAATCAGGTCGAGGAAGAGCATTCCGCGCCCGACATAGCGCTTGGCGATGGAGACGACCAAACGCAGGTTGGCCTCGGCGAGCTTCTTTTTGGCCGCCTCGGCCTCCGGGCCACCCTCGAGCATCTTTTTGGCGATCTCAATCTCCTCGTCGGCGGTCAGCAACGGAACCTTGCCGATTTCCTTGAGGTACATGCGCACCGGGTCGTCGATGCTCACGCCCTCGGGCACGGAGAGGTCAAGCTCCGGCTCAGCGGCCTCCTGCGCGATGGCGGCGGCCTCCTCCGTGACGATGTTCACGCCCTCGGATTCGAGCACCTCAAACACTGCGTCAATCGCGTCCGCGTCAATATCCAGCTCGCTGAGCTTGTTCATGACCTCCTGATAGGTCAGCGTCTTCTTCTCATTTTTGGCGAGATCGAGGATCTCCTTGACCTTCTGCTGAGCCTGCTCTCTGGTCAGTGCCATTCAGAAATCATTCCTTTCTTCCGGCCGTCTGTCTTGCCTTCGTCAGTTCCTGTATCTTCAAAAGCGTGCTGCGCTTGTCTTCGCCCGTCATCTGGGGAAGCTGCTCCCTGAGCTGCGCAATTTTCTGCTCGATGCGCTTCCTGTGCAGGATGCGCAGGCAGTCGTCCGTCATGCGCAGCTCCTTTTCCTCGTCCGCGCCGCTGTCTTTCTGCAGAAGCGCCGCAGCCTGATCGCGCTGCTGCTCATCCTCGATCTCCTCAAGGATCGCCCCCGGCGTCATGCCCGCGAGCAGCTTTTTCGCGAGCTCGCGCCGGCTTTCGGTGATGAAATCGTCCGCCGTCACCGTGCCGCTCTCCACGCGGCCCTCGGCCAGCAGGCGCAGAAGCTGCTTTTCAGCGGCGTCCGTCTCCACGTCCGCGCCGACGGCGCGCTCCTCAAGCGGCCTGGCCGCCCGGCGGTACACCGCCTGCTTGTCCCTTGCAATCAGCTCCGTGCGCCCGATCTGCGCGAGCAGCACCTCCCGCGTAAAGCCCGTTGCAATCATCAGCTTCTGAATGTAGTTTTCCAGCTCCACGGGCTCCTTGACCCGTGAAAGATGCTTGGCGCAGGCGATGGCATAGCTCGTGCGCCCCTCCTGCGTGGACAGGTCGCGCCCGTTTTGCTCCTGCTTCATGCGGTATTCGGCGGCCTCCATCGGCGCAAGGGCCTCAAAGCCCGCCAGCCCGTTGGCGCGCACGAATTCGTCCGGATCCATGCCGCCGGGAAAATCGAGCACGCGCGCGCGCACGCCCTCCTCCTCGAAGATGTCCAGCGCGCGCAGGATGGCGTGCTGCCCCGCCGAGTCGCCGTCGTAGGAAACCCATATCTCCGGCGCATAGCGCTTGAGCAGGCGCGCCTGCTCGAGGGTCAGCGCCGTGCCCAGCGTCGCACAGACGCCCTGCACGCCCGCCTGCATCAGCGATACCACATCCATATAGCCCTCCACGAGGATCACGCGCTTGAGGCCGCGCTGCTTTTTGAGCAGGTTGGCTGCGAACACGCCCTGCCGCTTGTTGAAGACGGGGGTATCGCCCGTGTTGAGGTACTTGGGCTTAGCGTCGCCCAGCGCGCGCCCGCCAAAGCCGAGCACGCGCCCCTGCGCATCGATGATCGGAAAGATCGCCCGCTGGCGGAACATGTCGTAGACGCGTCCATCCCGGCGCACGCTCACGCCGGCCATGACGAGCTCGTCGTCGGTAAAGCCCTGCTCGCGCAGCGCCTGCGTGGCGCCGTCGCCCCGCGGCGGCGTGGAGCCCAGCCCGAACATGCGGATGGTGCTGTCGCTCAACCCGCGTCCATAGAGATACGACAGCACCGGCTCGTTTTCCTTTTTCCAGAGCTGCGCGTGAAAGAACCGGGCGCACTGGCGGTTGACCTCATAGAGCCGCTCCTTCTGCGAGCGCGAGGCCGCGCTTTCGCGTCCCTCGATCATCTCGGGCAGCTCCATGTGCACCTGCTCGGCCAGCAGCTTCACGGCGTCCATGAACTCGACGTGCTCCATCTCCATGACGAAGTTGATCGCACCGCCGCCCGCATGGCAGCCAAAGCAGTAGTACATCTGCCGCTGCGGCGTGACCGAAAAGGAGGGGGTCTTTTCCCCATGAAAGGGACACAGCCCCCAATACCGTCCGCCCTTCGGGGTAAGCTGCACATAGCGCGAAACGACCGAAACGATATCGGCGCGTTCGCGCAGCTCATCCAGAAAGGCAGGCGGGAACCTTCTGCCTGCCACCGCTTTCACCGCCCTACTCTTTTTCGCCGCAAAGGCGCGCATTCCTGCAACGGAGCGTCATTTTTTTCGCTCCATTTCGATTGTTTTCATCCAATTCCGTCAAAAAACGGCGGAATAAACAGCTTCTGATACGTCTTAACTGCATAAGCGTCCGTCATGCACGCCACATAATCGCACACGCCGCGCTGCGTGCCCTCGCGGTAGGCGATCTCCAGATACTCGTTGGGCATCAGCGTCGGATGCTCCATATAATAGCGCACCAGCTCGGAAACGATGTGCGCGGCCTTCTGAGATTCGTTGGCCGCCCAGTCGCGCGCATAGACCCGCTCAAACATGAACGCGCGCAGCGCCATCAGCTCCTCCCAGGTATCCGGCTCCATCAGCACGTCGTCCCTGTCCATCGAGTAGCGCACGACGCTGGCGATCATCGTGCCCACGCGTTCGCCATGCGTGCGGCCCAAATGCCTGAGCGCGCGCTCGGGCAGCTCGTCCACCCGCAGCACGCCGCCGCGGATGGAGTCGTCGATGTCGTGGTTGATGTAGGCGATGCGGTCGGCCAGATGCACACAGCGCCCCTCCAGCGTCTGCGGGCGCACCTTGCCGGAGTGGTGCTCGATGCCGTCGCGCACCTCCCAAGTGAGGTTGAGCCCCTGCCCGCCGCGCTCGAGCACCTCCACCACGCGGCGGCTCTGCACCCTGTGCTCAAAGCCGCCCTCGATGAGCTTGTCAAGCGCGTCCTCGCCCGTATGCCCGAAGGGGGTATGCCCCAGGTCGTGGCCCATGGCAATCGCCTCGGCCAGATCCTCGTTGAGACGCAGCGCCCGCGCCAGCGTGCGCGCCACCTGCGTGACCTCGAGCGTATGGGTCAGGCGCGTGCGGTAGTGATCGCCCTGCGGGGAGATGAACACCTGCGTCTTGCCCTTGAGACGCCGGAACGATTTGCAGTGCAGAATTCTGTCCCGGTCGCGCTGGAATTCCGTGCGCATGTCGTCCGGTGAAATGGGGTGCTCGCGCCCGCGCGTCTCGCAGCTCCTCTTCGCATAGGGGCTGAGCGTCTGGCGCTCCTGCTGCTCAAGCCGTTCCTTAATCGTCATATTCCCGCCTCCCTTCGGCCCTTGCCGTCTCTGCTGTCTCACAATTCGACACGCTCTGCGCAAAAACCTATCTCGCGGTGAAATTTTATGAATTCTTTATGATGCGGCCAGTGAAAAAGAAAAGGGAGGCGGCCGTTTTGCCGTCTTCCTGAATATCATGTCCGCTGTGCGCCCTGAAAAGTCGCCGGATTCTTTTCTGTCCGCCAACAGAGAGGGTTCGCGCGGCTTTGGGGCAGATGCGCCCGCATCATACTGTCTTGCACTTAAAAGCTCGAATATAAGCGCGAAGCGAAGAAGGGAGTTTGAGGGATGAAATCCCTCAAGCAGGCTTGGGCGGCAGCCCAATGTTCCCTTATTGTTCAAAAGAAAAAGCAGTTTCAGAGCAGGATG
>JALFHA010000328.1 GCA_022776785.1 Clostridiales bacterium
ATGGAATGAATCGGGCGACTGCTTTCTGACCGCCAGAAACTACGATTACCGGCACACCGACCCCTCTGGCGCATATACCGGCTTAAACGTGGTCCTGCGCTGCGCTCCGGAGGGAAAATACAAATCCCTCGGCATCGCGGACGCCTGCTGGCTCAGTCTGGCAGGAGGAGCCTACTATGCCGGCGTGCTCGATGACGGCACGACGGATACCTCGCTGGCTGTGCTGCTCCCGTATCTCTGCGTGGATGGAATCAATGAAAAGGGCGTCACCGTTTCCATTCTGAAGCTGGACGTCAAGGAGGGCGAGACCGCTGTAGACCAGCAGGAGCCCGGCAGGGCCGCTATCGGTCATTCCGTGCTCGCACGCTATATTCTGGACAGCTGCGCCACGGTGGAGGAAGCGGTGGCCTTGGCTCAGGAATACAACATCCGGAATACGGGCGGCATGGATTTCCACCTGTTCGTCACCGACGCCACGGGGGCTTCCGTCGTGCTGGAATGGCGCTATAACCAGCTGACCGTGACGGATACCAACGCCGTAACCAACTTCTATGTGGGCTTTGACGACGCTGAGGATCGCTATAAGGATGGCGTCTGTACGGAAAAGGTGGTCAGGCTGGAGAACACGGTGCGGGATTACCATTACGGCTACGGCCATGGCTATCACCGCCTGACCGGCATTGTCAGCGCGCTGGAGCGCTATATCGATTTCTCCCAGGAAAGCTGCGTGCCGAAGATGACACAGACGCAGGCCATGCGGATTCTCAGCGTCGCTGCGCAGGATCCGGGAACAGAGGCGACCTCCATGACGCAATACAGCGTGATCTACAACGCACAGGATGCGAGCGCAACCGTCTGGCTCCAGCAGGACTATGCCACGGCTTACCATCTGACGATGGAGTAAACGCCCGCGAATCCACTGACGGATCTTCAATGACATGCAGAAGGGCGCCGCGCAGGCACACCTGTTCAATGCCGATTCCGCAAGCCTGATATGCATGAGCCGCTCCATCGGGAGCAGAATAGGCACTTTGCCCGACGGCGGGCGCTCGCGGACTGTGCGGTGCCGCGGGCGCCCACCGCAAATCGTTCCTCCACAATAAGCCGTTTTGAGCCGCGGATGCTTCGTCCATAATCTTCACCTTATAGGAAACGGAAACCACTTGGTATTGGACAAAGCTGCGAAAACATGTTATGCTCATCGCAACGACACAAATCTATCAAGCACATCGGATGGTTTGAAAGGAGTACAGTGTATGATACTGTCTTGCACTTAAAAGCTCGAATATAAGCGCGAAGCGAAGAAGGGAGTTTGAGGGATGAAATCCCTCAGGCAGGTTTGGGCGGCAGCCCAATGTTCCCTTATTGTTCAAAAGAAAAAGCAGTTTCAGAGCAGGATGCGAAGCATCCTACGATTGAAACGGGGCTGATTCTGCAAAGCTAGATTTTAGCCGCAAAATAGTATCAGCTTCCAATGGCAGATTGTCCGTTGGAAGCTTTTCTCTTGCTGTGAACATGGGCACACAGGCCGCAAAACGCGATGCAGCCGTCAGCCACCCGATTTGACAAATTATGGTCTTTTTCTGTAAGCCCCTTGCTGGTGATGACGTTGCTACAGGGATCCTGCGGCGTGGAGCGCAGGTGAACGCTGCTGCCGCTGCTGGTCTTGACCTACAGCGTCGCGGAATTAGCGCTGGCGCACGCCGGAGCCAGTGCCAGCACGGCAAGCAGACTGAGCAGCGCCAGCATGATAACCGTCTCTTTGCACATGGTATATCCTCCTTCGCCATTTCCCTCATTCTCCCGCAGGGGCGGGGAAAGGCATCTTTGCATTCAGTATAGCATCGGTTCGCGGCGCGTGCAGCAGCAGGGTTTGTCGAAAAGAACACGGAATTTATACTTTTTTCCAGCTTTCTGCCCAAACGGCGCCCCCTCCGGGGGCATCGCCATCATCCTGCGATGACTCGCCCCGGAGGGGGCGCCGCTTCGTATGAAACCGGCATTACAGCTTCACCATCCGGTAGCCCACGCCGATATGTGTCTGAATCACCTGCGCATCGCCCGCTCCCTCGAGCTTGCGGCGCAGCGTCGCCATGTATACGCGCAGGGAGGCGATGTCGCTCTCCATGCTCTTGCCCCAGATTTTCTGGGTGATGTAGGTGTGCGTGAGCACCTTGCCCACATTCTGGCACAGCAGGCAGAGCAGCTTGTATTCGATGGGCGTCAGGTGCAGCTCCTCGCCGCCGAGGGTGGCGGTGTTCGCCGCATAATCGACGCGCAGCGCGCCGTTGACAAAGCTGGAATCCGCCGGGGCGCTGCTCACCGTGTAGGCCAGTCGGCGCTGTGTGGCGCGCAGCCGCGCCATCAGCTCATCCACAGAAAAGGGCTTGGTCAGGTAGTCGTCCGCACCCGCGTCCAAGGCGGCGATCTTGTCCGCATCCTCGCTGCGCGCGCTGATGACGATAATCGGCATGTTCGACCAGCCGCGCACACGCCGGATGACCTCCGCGCCCTCCATGTCCGGCAGACCCAGATCGAGCAGAATCACGTCCGGGTTGTGCGAGGAGGCCTGCACGATCGCCGCCTCGCCCGTCGGCGCCTCCGCATAGCGGTAGCCGTGCGTCCTGAGCGTGGTGACGATGAGGTTGCGCACGGATTTGTCGTCCTCCACCACGAGGACAAACAGCTTATTCACTCAACTCTACCTCCTCCGCCGGCACGGTGAACTCGAACACCGCGCCGCATGGCTGATTGTCGCTCACCCGGATCGTGCCGCCATGGGCGTTCACGATGGATTTGCACAGCCCAAGCCCCAGCCCGAGGCTCCTGCGGCTGTCCGCGCAGTGCTGCCCGCCGCTGTAGAACATCTCAAAGACGCGCGGCTTCTCCGCGTCCGGCACGCCGGGGCCGTCGTCGGCGCAGCGCACGCAGATCCACGTGCCCTCCCGCCGCGCGGACAGCTCGATGTGCGAGCCGGGCGGCGTATACTTGATGGCGTTGTCCACCAGGTTGAGGATCACCTGAATGATGAGCCGCGCATCGATGCGCGCAAGGAGCATCTCCTCGCTGCTGCGGAGCGTGATGACATGATCGCGCCCCTTGCAGGTCTCGTGGCGCAGCGCCTCCTGCATGACCTCGTCCATCAGCTCCACGCACAGGCGCAGCTTCATGCGCCCGTCCTCGATGCGCGTGACATAGAGCAGGTTTTCCACCAGATTGATGAGCCAGAGCGCATCGTCATGGATGTCGGCGTAGATCTGCCGCCGCGTTTCCTCGTCGAGCGCATCCGCGCTGGCGAGCAGGTTGCTCGCATTGCCGGAGATGGCCGTCAGCGGCGTGCGCAGATCATGGGAAATGGCGCGCAGCAGGTCGGCGCGCAGCTGCTCCGTGCGGGCCTGCATGGCCGCGGCCTCCTTTTCGCGCACATTCCGCTCATTCTCCAGCGCAAGGGCGCACTCGCCGAGGATAGCCAGCAGCATCCCATGCCCGGAAACGCCCAAGCCGTCCGCGCCCGTCGCGATGCCGACGACCGCATAGATGCGCTCGTGCAGTCGCACCGTCAGGTAGAGCCCCTGCGCCTGCGCGAAGGTATCCGTCGAGGCGCCGGCCTGCCGGTTGCTGCGCAGCGCCCATTCCGCGACGCGCCGCTCCTGACCGAGTGCGTCCGCATTTCCTCCCGGCTGCGCGGGAAAGACCTTTCCCTCCGCAAGCTCGCCATCCATAACGGAATAGACGATCACATTCCGCTTGAAGAGCTTGATGAGCTGCTCCGCGGTCGCCGCGAGAATCGCGTCCCGGCCCGATGCCTGGCTGAGCTGCTGATTCGTCTCAAACAGCACGCGCGTTCGGTAAGCCGTCTGTGCGGATTCCTGCGCGTGGTGCTTGAGCCGCGCGGCCAGCGAGCCCGTCATCAGCGCAGCCAGCAGCATGATGATAAACGTCACGGGATAGCCGGTATCGTAGGCGCGCAGCGTGAAGCGCGGCTCCGTGAACAGATAATTGAAGATGAATACGCTGGCGATGGAGGTTATGCTGCTGCACAGCCTGTTGCTCGTCGTCACTGCGGTAAGCAGCACGCCGAGAATATACGCCATGATGATGTTCGCCTCGCTGAAGTCAAGCTCGTAAAACGCGAGGCTGAGCGCCGTCGCCAGCGCGAAGATCGCCAGCGTCTTGACAAAATCGGAGGCCGAGACGTGCGGCAGGCGCAGTCGGCTCAGCCGCGTGAGCACGCTTGCCTGCGTCTCCCCGTCGGGGAGAATGTGCATCTCGATGCCCGGCGCAAGCTGCACCAGCCTGTCCGTGATGGAAGGCCGCCGCCACAGTCCGGTCAGCGTCATGGCGCTGCGCCCGAGCACGATCTGCGATACGCCGGACACCCGCGCATATTCTGCAATCTGGTAGGCCACGTCCTCGCCGACGACGATCTGCACATTCGCGCCAAGCTGCCCGGCCAGACGCATGTTGTCCTTGAGGCGCTTTCTGTCCTCCTCGCCGAGCCGGTCATGCCCCGCCGTGCGCACGAACAGCGCCGTCAGCGCGCAGCGGAACGCCCCTGCCATGCGCGAGGCCATGCGGATGACCCGCGCGTTGCTCGGCGCAGAGGACAGACACACGAGGATATGCTCGCGCCCCGGCGGCACATCGCCGCGCTGCGGCGGAAGCCCTCGCGCGCACAGCGCGAGCCTGTCCGCGCAGCGGCGCAGGGCCAGCTCGCGCAGCGCTGTCAGCTCCTCGAGCGAGCGTTTCTCCCCGCGCGCGGCCTGCAAAAGCGCCGCGGGCTCCCTGTCCACCATGACCACCTGCGCCGCGCCGTCAAAGACCGCGTCGGGCACCATCGCCTGCGCTGCATCGCTGACCTCCCCGCGCATCCCCTCCAGCTGCCCGACATTGAGCGTAGCATAGACGTTCACGCCCGCGCGAAGCAGCTCCTGCACGTCCTGATCCCTGCGCTCATGGCGGCAGCCTTGCGCATTGACATGCCCGAGGCCGCCGACAGCCAGCGCATCGGGTCTGCGCTCCAGCGCCGCGTCGAGATCAAGCTCCCATGCGGTCTGCCCGCCGCTGCGCAGCTCCCGCGGCTCAATCCGCGCCAGCCCCCGGCCCATCACGCCAAGCCTGCGCGCCTCCTCCGGCTGCGTGCAGGCCACAGCGGCGCTTTCCCCGCGGCGCGCCGCCTCCTGCACGGCCCGCAGCATCGCCTGCGTCTTGCCCGTGCCCTCCGCATAGCTGAAAAAGATATAGAGCTGCCCTCTCCGCTTCACACGCATCACCTCATATTGATTATAACCGACGTGTCAAACGAAGGGCGCAGCTCCGCCGGAGCCCTGCGCTTCATTTCTCCGGATGCGCAGGCTCAGCCGCCTCGTCCGTCTCCGCCGCCAGCTCCTCTCCGGCAGCCTCCCGCTCCAGCCGCTCAGCAATATATGCGTCCAGCCGCCTCAGGGCGGGCAGCGCCGTGAGCATCGCCGCCGCGGCGCAAAGGATCAGCCACACATCCCTCATTGCGATTTCCTCCTGCGAAAAACGCCTGCGCTCAGGTGTGGAAGCAGCGCTGGATCGCCCGGTTGCTGCCCAACACCAGCACGGTCTCCCGGCCCGTAAAGCGCGTGCTCGGGGTGACGTCGATATTCAGCTGCCCATCGCTCTTCACCGCCAGCAGATTGATGGCATAGCGCCTGCGCACATCCAGCTCGCCGACGGTTCTGCCATGCCATGCCGGGGGCACGGAGACCTCCACGATGGCGTTGTCCCGGTTGAGCTCGATGTAATCAAAGATATGGTCGGAGCTGAAGCGGATGGCCGTCCAGTTGGCGAGCTGCTTTTCGGGATAGACAACCTCGTCCGCTCCGTTGCGCAGCAGGAATTTGGCGTGGGTATCCCGAGCCGCACGCGAGACAACCAGCTTCGCACCCTGCTCCTTGAGCAGCGAGGTCGTCTCCAGCGAGCTCTGAAAGCAATCGCCGATGGCGACGATGCACACGTCGAAGTTGCGCACGCCGAGCGACTCAATAAATGCCAGCTTTGTGCTGTCGCCGATCTGCGCGCTGGTGACATAGGGCAGCACGGCCTCCACGCGTTCCTCGTTCTGGTCAACCGCCATGACCTGATGACCCAGCTCGTTGAGTTTGATGGCGACATGCCGCCCAAAGCGGCCAAGACCGATCAGCAGGATGGATTTCACAGCATTTCTCCCCTTCTCCATTCGTAACGCATGGCGTCAGGCGCTCAGCCAACGGTGATCTTCTCCTTGGGCAGCATCGCCGCATAGTGCTGCGTGCCGGACATTGCGGCAAACACCAGCGTCAGCCCGCCCACGCGCCCGAAGAACATCAGCGCCATGAGGATGACGCGCGACGCGCTGCCCAGCCGGGGCGTGATGCCCAGCGTCAGGCCGACGGTGCCGATGGCCGAAGCCGTTTCAAACAGGCAGGTGTGCATCGGCAGTCCCTCGAGGGCGCTGATCGCCAGCGCGCCGAAGAAGAACAGCAGCAGATACATCAGCAGAATCGCCACGGCGTCGCGCACCACGCGCTCCTCGATGCGCCGTCCAAAGCAGCGGATGGTCTCCCTGCGCCGGAAAACCGACACAGCGCAGAGCACCAGCACGGCCGCCGTCGTCGTCTTGAAGCCGCCGGCCGTCGAGCCGGGCGCGCCGCCGATGAGCATCAGCAGGATCATCAGGCTCTGGCCATGCTCGCTCATCGCCGTCAGGTCTGCGGTATTGAAGCCTGCCGTCCTTGGCGTGACCGCCTGAAAGGCCGACAGCAGTACGCGCTCACCGGCGGATTTCTCCGCCCACGCGCCGCCGGAAAACTCAAAGACGTACAGATAGACCGCCGGCAGCACGATGAGCAGAATCGTCATGGAGAGCACCACCTTGCTCTGCATCCGGTAGGCGTGCAGCTGGCTGCGGTGCGTGCCGACGTCCTCCCACGTCAGAAAGCCGATGCCCCCGACGATGATGAGCGCCATCACCGTCACGCAGACGATGGGATTGGCCGCGTAGCCCATCAGCGACACATACGGCTCCTGCGTACCCATCAGGTCAAAGCCTGCGTTGCAAAACGCCGAAACCGAATGGAACAGCGCCATCCACAGCCCCCGCCACAGCCCGTATTCGCGGCAGAACACCGTCGAAAGAGCCGCAGCGCCAAGCAGCTCGATGAGCAGCGTCGTGCGCAGGATGAAGCCCGTCAGCTTGACGATGCCGCCGACATGGTGCGCGGAAATGGCCTCCTGCATGGTACTGCGCTGCATGAGGCCGATTTTCCGGCCTGAGATCATCGTGATGGTGACGGCGATCGTCACCAC
>JALFHA010000334.1 GCA_022776785.1 Clostridiales bacterium
AGTCCCCTTCGTCGGTCAGGCGGAGGGGATTTTGCTTTCGGTCATACCGGCATGCCGCAGAAGTGACACCTGTGTGCTGTGCATGAAGCATAGAATGAGCGCAGAGAGAGCCCGGCAACAGAATCCATGAGATGGGCATGGATGCGGAGACCATCATTGAAAATCGGGCCCGAATGGGGTATAATGATGACAGCAAAAGCGTTTTGTGTGATTGGAGGAAGGGCTTATGAGCAAAAAGGCCGTTTTGATCGTGCTGGACAGCGTGGGCATCGGCGCGCTGCCGGACGCCGCAGCCTATGGCGACGCGGGCGCGGACACGCTGGGCCATATCATCAACACCTGCCATCCCAGTCTGCCGAACCTGATGGCGATGGGGCTGGGTAATATTGACGGAGCAAGCTTCCCCGGTGCGGTGCCCTCGCCCGCGGCGGCATACGGCAGGCTGCGCGAGGTTTCCGCCGGCAAGGATACGACGACAGGCCACTGGGAGATTGCGGGCGTGCAGCTCTCAAGGCCGTTTCCAACCTTCCCGAACGGCTTCCCGCAGGCATTCATTTCGCGCTTTGAGCAGGCTGTCGGCAGGCAGACCATCGGCAACAAGCCTGCCAGCGGCACGGCCATCCTCGACGAGCTGGGCGAGGAGCACATCGCCACGGGCAAGCTCATCGTCTACACCTCGGCGGACAGCGTGTTCCAGATTGCTGCAAACGAGGCTGTGGTGCCGCTGGAGGAGCTGTACCGCGACTGCGAAATCGCCCGCGAAATGCTCAGCGATGAGCTGGAGGTCGGCCGGGTGATTGCGCGTCCGTTTGTGGGCGAGCGAGCAGGCGCGTTCAGGCGCACTGGCGGGCGAAGGGATTTCAGCGCGATGCCGCCGGAGACGATGTGCGACGCGCTGGCGGCGGCAGGCAAGACCGTTTACGGCGTGGGCAAGATCGAGGACATCTTTGACCATCGCGGCATTACGAAATCCAACCACGCGGCGGGCAATCCCGCGTGCATGGAGGCGACCTTCGCCGCGATGAAGGAGGACTTTGACGGGCTGCTGTTCGTCAATCTGGTGGACTTTGACATGGTGTACGGCCATCGCCGCGATGTGCAGGGCTATGCGCGGGCGCTGGAGGAATTCGACCGCCAGCTTCCGCAGATTCAGGCGCTGATGGGCGATGAGGATATGCTGGTGCTGACGGCGGACCACGGCTGCGACCCGTGCCACACGGGCACTGACCACACGCGCGAGCATACGCCGCTGCTGGTCTGGGGCAGAAGGCTGCGCCCGGGCATCAATCTGGGCACGCGTCAGACGTATGCCGACATCAGCGCGACGGTGCTTGATTTCTTTGGTGTTACGAAAAGGCTCAGGGGCACGTCGTTCCTTGGGCAGCTTGCGCCGTGACATTCACAGAGAGGAGAAATGGACATGGACGAAAGAACGCGCATTGAGGAGGCCGCCGCGAAGGTGCTCTCCGTCTGTGGAAGCGCGGAGGTGGGTATAATCCTGGGCAGCGGGCTGGGCGACTATGCCGACGCGCTCACGGACGCGGTGCGCCTGCCCTACAGCGAGATCCCCGGCTTTCCGCGCTCGACGGTGCCCGGGCACGCGGGCATGTGGTGCTGCGGCACACTGCACGGCAAGCGCGTGGTGATGATGCAGGGGCGCTTCCACCACTATGAGGGCTACTCGATGAAGGACGTGACGCTGCCTGTGCGCGTCATGCAGAAAATCGGCGTGAAGACGCTGATCGTCACCAACGCCTGCGGCGGCGTGAACCTGAGCTTCGAGCCCGGCGACCTGATGGTGATTTCCGACGTCTTCAGCCTGACGGGGCAGAACCCGCTCATCGGGCCGAACCTTGACGAGTTTGGCCCGCGCTTCCCGGATATGAGCTGCGCGTTTGACAGGGAGCTGCGCGCGCTAGCCCATGCCTGCGCGGGGGAGCAGGGCTTTGCGCTGCGCGAGGGCGTGTATGCGCAGATGACCGGCCCCTGCTATGAGACGCCTGCCGAGATTCGGATGCTGCGCACGCTGGGCGCGGATGCCGTGGGCATGAGCACCGTGCCGGAGGTCATCGTCGCGCGGCACGGCGGGATGCGCGTGCTGGGCATCAGCTGCATCACGAACATGGCGGCGGGCATACTCGATCAGCCGCTCAGCCATGCCGAGGTAACGGAGACGGCCAATCGCGTCAAGGGGCGCTTCCGCGGCCTGCTCGATGCGGTGATTGAACGGATGGAAACGCTTTGATACAAAACCGGCATGATGCCGGTTACATCACCGCAGAAATGCTGTAAATCTCGCAGCTTTGCGGTTGAGGTCGGAATTCTACAGAAGGACTAACAAAGTAATGAACCGCTTGCAGGAAATGGATGCTCCTGCAAGCGGTTCATACTGTCTTGCACTTAAAAGCTCGAATATAAGCGCGAAGCGAAGAAGGGAGTTTGAGGGATGAAATCCCTCAAGCAGGTTTGGAGCCGCAACCTG
>JALFHA010000336.1 GCA_022776785.1 Clostridiales bacterium
ATACACGCCCAGCGAGCGTGAACTGCCCGTCGGCTGCTCGCGCAGGTTCACAGAGCTGATGTACGCCTCGCCCGGCGCAAGCCGAGGCTGATGCGCACTGACATACCGCTCGATTTCCTCCGCGCTTCTGGGGAAATCCTCCGCCTGCCACGCCGCCAGCCGCGACGGCATACAGCAGCCTCCGAAGCTCTGCCCGCTTTCTTGCCCGTTCCTCAGAACGAACAGACTCAGCAGGTTCATATCGATCATCTGCCGCCCGCTGCCCTTCGCCGTCACCAGTGCGACAAGTCTAATCCATCCCTCGCGCTCCACGCTGACCATCCAGCGATCGTTCCCGCAGACGATCGCCTGTCCCCCTCCGCCGGAGCGGATGCTGAGCGGATCATCCTGCACACAGGTGATGGTGAATTCCGTTCCCGGCTGCAAGAAGCTGTCTGTCTCCACGCAAACCGACCAGCCGCTTTCCTCGCAGAACGCGCCCATGAGCACGATGCGGCCCTCCCGCTCCACGGCCAGCAGAATGGAATCGTGAACGACGGCGACTTTGCTCTGCCACCACTGCGAATACCTCGACGCCGTGAGGATCTGATCCCCCTCACGCAAAGCGCCTGAAAAGATTCTTTCAATCTCGGCTGGCAGCTCTCCCTCATAATCGACGCACCTAGCGTAGGGTTTCCCGCTGTCATCATCAAAAAACGCATACGCGCGCTCAGCCGCAGCCGACACAGACGCCGCCAGCACCATCAGCACCGCGCACAGCAGTGCCAGCCATCCAAGCCTTTTCATTTTCCGCACACTCCTTTGCTATCAAAGCCCTTCTGCTTATACAGACGATCGTGTGCGGCAATTCTTTCACAGAAATGGAAAAAAGCGGGAAAATTCCAATCAGCTGCGTACAGTCATCCTCTCCATGCTCATGCCCTGCGCATACTGGTGCAGATAGATGCCCGTGCAGCGCGCATAGAGCGCAAACAGCCGCTGCGCTCGCTCCTCGTCGCCATAGACCTTCCAGCAGCCGACGCACTTCGCACGCTTGTGCGCCATGAAGCCCTCAACATCCTCCGGCGGGTAGCCCAGAAACAAACCAATTTCGTGCGGAAACTCCGCCTGCGTCCACATCCGCTCGCGCAGCAGGCGCAGGCAGGCATTCGTCTGGCCGCACGGATAGCCACATCCATGCAGGATCGCCTGCGCGCGCGGGTCATTCAAATCGCGCGTCAAAAGCTCCGGGCGGCAGACATAGACCAGATAGTTCGCGTCCCGCCGCTGCATCAGCAGCACACACAGCCCCTTGCCGCGCAGCCGCCGGTTCAAATCGCGCACGCCTGCGTGCAGCTCCTGCCCGCTCTCGCGCAGGCAGGCAAAGAGGCTGCCCGCCTTGAGCGCCGCCAGCGTCGGCGCGCAGTAGCGGATGACGGTTTCGTCGGTCATGGCTTTTGCCTCCTGCACCGCATTGTCTCCCGCCTGAGCGGCTTTCATCCCCGGCGCGGCATCCGCGGTTTCGTCCCTCCTGTTTCCACCGCTTGACACAGGCCGCCGATGGTTCTATAATGCAAACAGAAGGGCCGCGCAGATGTGGCCCGGCATTTCAGGCGCAAAGGAGGAACCTTCCATGCCTGTGGAGGTCGTTTACGGTATTCTCATTCCCTTTCTGGGCACGACGCTAGGCGCTGCCTGCGTCTTTCTGCTCAAGCACGGGCTCCATCCCCTCGTGCAGCGCGGCCTGACGGGCTTTGCCGCCGGCGTCATGACCGCCGCCTCCGTCTGGAGCCTGCTCATCCCCGCCATGGAATACGCTGAAAGCATGGGCCGCCTGTCCTTCGTTCCGGCTGTCGTCGGCTTCTGGCTGGGCGTGCTGTTCCTGCTGGCGCTCGATCACTGCATTCCCCATCTGCACCAGGGCAGCGACGAGCCAGAGGGCCCCAAGTCCTCTCTGCGCCGCAGCACCATGCTCATGCTCGCCGTCACGCTGCACAATATCCCGGAGGGCATGGCGGTCGGCGTGGTCTTCGCGGGCTGGATGTCCGGTCAGGGCGGCCTGTCACTGGCCGCCGCGCTGGCGCTGGCACTGGGCATCGCCATCCAGAATTTCCCGGAGGGCGCCATCCTCTCCATGCCCCTGAGCGCAAACGGTATGAAGAAATCGCGCGCGTTCATGCAAGGCATGATCTCCGGCGTCGCGGAACTGCTCGCCGCGCTGGTGACGCTCTGGGCGTCGAAGCTGGTCGTCCCCGTGCTTCCCTACCTGCTCAGCTTTGCCGCAGGCGCAATGATCTATGTCGTCGTTGAGGAGCTGATTCCCGAGTCCTCGCAGGGAAGCCACTCGAATCTGGGCACGATCTTCTTCTCGCTGGGCTTTACGCTCATGCTCGTGCTGGACGTCGCCCTCGGCGCGTAAAATGGCCCGTCAGTCCTGTAATGATTTGGCAGAGCATACTGTATGCTCCGCCTTTTTTCTTTGTTTTCAAGCGTTTTTTCGCATTGCCATGCGCCTTCCAGAAGTTGGAAACGATTATGTTGCAATAAACTCTATTCCCTCCTCGTCATGTATGCAGAAGGCGGTCAGGAACGGCCGCTTGAACGCCTTCGCAATGACAAAGGAGGAAATTTCCTATGCTTAACAACAAAAAGAAGGCGGCCTGCGCCGCGATGCTCTGCATGGCGATGACGGCTCCGTTCGCCGCCCTTGCCGATCAAACCCGCGTCGTCACCTGCGGCACGCTGAACCTGCGCGCCGAGGCGAACACCACCTCCGCCGTGCTGGGCAAGTACGGCTGGGGCACGCAGGTGCTGGTCAAGGAGATCGAGGGCGACTGGGCGAGCGTCAGCGTCGGCGGTCAGGAGGGCTACATGTACGCCCGCTACCTCGGCAGCGAGGGCGAGACTAACGCCACCCGTTATGTGGCCACGAACACGCGCGGCCTCAACCTGCGCGCCACGCCCAACGGCGACATCCTCGGCTCCTATCCGCGCGGCACGCAGGTGACCGTGCTCTCCACCGACGGCGCGTGGAGCAAGGTCAGCGTGGACGGCAAGACCGGCTACATGATGGCCAAGTTCCTCAAGGTCACCTCCTCCGCGGTCAGCGGCACGGCGACCGTCATCAACCCCAACGGTAACAGCTACGTCAACTTCCGCAGCACCCCGAGCCTGAATGCCTCCGTGCTGCGCACCGTGTCCGTCGGCACGAAGATCAACGTGCTTGAGCGCACCACCGACTGGACCAAGACGGAGATCGACGGCCAGGTCGGCTATATCTCCAGCTGGTTCCTCAAGTTCTGATTTTCTTGCTTCTTCTCTCTTCCTCTTTTCAGCGCAGTTTGCGCAGCGGGGCTGTCTCCCCTTACGGAGACGGCCCCGTTTTTGTTCCTTGATACTATTTTGCGGCTAAAATCTAGCTTTGCAGAATCAGCCCCGTTTCAATCGTAGGATGCTTCGCATCCTGCTCTGAAACTGCTTTTTCTTTTGAAAAATAAGGGAACATTGGGCTGCCGCCCAAACCTGCTTGAGGGATTTCATCCCTCAAACTCCCTTCTTCGCTTCGCGCTTATATTCGAGCTTTTAAGTGCAAGACAGTATGAATTGCCGCGCAGCATTGAAGAAAGCCCCCTCAGGCATAAACGGGCGCTATTTGGTTCATCCTTAGTTGCAAACGAAAACCGGAGGGATGACGATCATGCGCTCAACAGAAATCACCGGCGTGCTCGGCCGCGAGGTGCTCGATTCCCGCGGCAATCCAACCGTCGAGGCGGAGATCACCCTTGCCTGCGGCGTGACATGCACGGCCATCGCGCCCAGCGGCGCATCGACAGGCCAGTTTGAAGCGCTGGAGCTGCGCGACGGCGACATGCAGCGCTTTGGCGGGAAGGGCGTACTGCGCGCGTGCAGGAACGTCTCCCGCAATATCGCCAAGGCGATTGCGGGGCTTGACGCCGCCGATCTCGCCGCCGTAGACGGCGCCATGCTCGCGCTCGACGGGACGGATAACCTCGGCTCGCTCGGCGCCAACGCGACGCTTGCCGTCTCGCTCGCCTGCGCCAAGGCGGCAGCCAGCGCACAGGGCTTGGCGCTGTTCCGCTTTCTGGGCGGCGCGCAGGCCGTCACACTGCCGCTGCCGATGATGAACATCCTTAACGGCGGCGCACACGCGGGTAACGGGCTGGATGTGCAGGAATTCATGATCGTCCCCGTCGGTGCGCAGAGCCTGCGCGAGGCTGTGCGCATGGGCGCGGAGGTCTACCACGCGCTCGCGGCGCTGCTCAAAAAGAAGGGGCTCTCCACCGCCGTGGGCGACGAGGGAGGCTTTGCCCCGGATATTGCCGACGAGCGGCAGGCCATCGACCTGATTCTGGAGGCCGTTACCCGCGCGGGCTATGCCAGCGGACGGGATTTTGCCCTCGCGCTCGATGCCGCCGCCAGCGAGTGGAAGCAAAAGGAGGGCTATCTGATGCCCAAGAGCCAGCGCGCCTTTACCGCGCACGAGCTTTCCGAGCACTGGAGCGCCCTCGTGCGACAGTATCCCATCCGCTCCATCGAGGATCCGCTCGGCGAGGAGGACTGGCCCGCCTGGCAGGCGCTGACCAAGACGCTCGGCGGCGAATGTCAGCTTGTGGGCGACGACCTGTTTGTCACCAACGTGAAGCGGCTGTTAAAGGGCATTTCGATGCGCTGCGGCAATGCCATTCTGCTCAAGCCGAATCAGATCGGCACGCTGACGCAGACCATCGCCGCCCAGCAGCTGGCAAGGCGCAGCGGCTATCGCTCCATCCTCTCCCACCGCTCCGGAGAGACGGAGGATACCTCCATCGCCGACCTCGCCGTCGCGCTGAACGTCGGCCAGATCAAGACGGGCGCACCCTGCCGCGCCGAGCGCACCGCGAAATACAACCGCCTGCTGCGCATCGAGGAGGCGCTCGGCGGAGCCGCTGTATTCGACGGGGCGGCGATGAACGGATGATCTATCTGCTGCTCGGCGCGGTCAGCGCGTTTTTCGGCGCGGGGGACGGTCTGGGCGCGACGACGCTGCTGCGCCCGCTGCTGGATGCGGTCTCCCCGCTGCCGCCCGCGACCGTCGCGGCGCTGGCGACCATGGCTACCCTCTGCGCCGCTCTGGTCGGCGCGTTCTTCGCCCTCGGCCGACCGTTGCCCCTGCCACAGGAGGAGCTCGTGCTGCTGGCCGTGGGCGCGCTGCTCGGCGGCGTGCTGGGTGATCTGGCGCAGGCGCGCTTCTTTGCCGCACTTGCGCCGGAGCGCGCAAGGCTGATGCAGAATGCGCTGCTCTTTACGCTCATCGCCCTGCCCTCTCTCTATTTTTCACAGCTGGCGCGAACGATTCAGCCGCTGGCGCTCTCGCGCGTGTTCTCGTTCCCCGTCGGGCTGTTTGCCGGGCTGACGGCCTCGTTCCTCGCCTTTGGCGGCGAGCCTCTGACGCTGATGCTCTACTTTCTGCTCTTTGACGCGGACGACGACGAGGCCGCGTTCGCCGCGCTCAGCGTGACGGTGTGCGCCATGAGCGGCAAGCTCATCACACTGCTCATCCGCCAGCGCTTCACGCTGCCCGCGGCCGACGCGCTGCTCTGGCTGCTGCCGGGCGCGCTGGGCGGCGCGCTTCTGGCCATGCTGCCGGGCTTTGCTCGCAGCGCGCAGCGCAGCGGGCAACTGCTGCTGCGGCTGAGCCTGTTTACAGCGGTGCTCAACGTCGCCGCGGCGATGGTATAGGTGCATAATAAAAAACGTCGGCGCCTTGAGCTACACCGACGTTTTGTCTTTCTTTGATTATGCCTCCGTGAGCGCCTGCGCAAGCTGAGCGATTTCCTCCTCGTTCTGCGCGCTCATTGCGGAGCGGAGCGTCACCTGCTGCTCGAGCACGCGCATGTTCTTCATGCCCTCCAGCGCCTCGCGCATCTTTTTCGCCGCCAGCGGACCCCAGGAGCCGTTCTCCATCAGCGCCACGGTTCGCCCCTGGCACCCCTTGCTCTTCAGCGCAGCGAGGAACGCCTCCATCGCCGGATTATAGCCGCCGTCGTAGGTCGTCGCCGCCAGCGCCATGCGGTCAAAGCGCAGCGCCTCGGCCACCGCGTAGGACTTGTGCGTGCGCATCAGGTCGATGCGCGCAACCTTTTCCCCGCGCGCCTCCAGCTCATCCGCCAGACGCAGCGCAGCCTGCGCCGTATGGCCGTGGAAGCTGGCATAGGCCACCAGCACGCCGCGCTCCTGCGGCGCGAACGACGACCAGACCTGGTAGAGCTCCACGGCCCGCTCCGTGTCATTACCGGTCAGCATCGGGCCGTGCAGCGGGCAGATGGCCCTGATCGGCAGCGTAGCCGTCTTGGCAAGCAGAGCCTTGACCTGCGCGCCATATTTGCCGACGATGTTGGCGTAGTAGCGGCGTGCCTCCGGCTCCCACGGCTCCTGTGCGTTCAGGCTGCCAAAGCGGCCAAACGCATCGGCGGAAAAGAGCACGCCCTCGCTTTCCTCAAAGCTGACCATGACCTCCGGCCAGTGGACCATCGGCGCAAGCAGGAATTTGAGCGTATGCGCGCCGAGGCTGAGCGTCTCACCGTCCTTGACTGTCTGACGGGCGAGCGCCGCACGCCCCTGCGAGAACTGATCGAGCAGGCCGAAGGTCTTTGCGTTGCCCACCAGCGCCGCATTCGGATAGCGCGCCGCGAAGGCCTCCAAAGCGCCAGAGTGGTCAGGCTCCATATGGGAGATCACCAGATAATCGACGTCCCGGCCACCGAGCGTCTGTTCAAGCTCGCCCAGCCATTCATCCATCCGGCGCACATCCACCGTATCCAGCACCGCCACGCGCTCATCCAGGATCACATAGCTGTTATAACTCACCCCATGCTCAAGCGGGTATTGCGACTCAAACAGGTCAAGCCCCCCATCCATCATGCCGAGCATGACGATACCCGGCGCAATCTGCATCTTCATGACATCCTTCCTCCCTTTTCGCAGCGCCTTGACGATGCGCTGCTGACACGCGAATATTCGCCCTTTTCCGCCCGATTCCTGCCGAACACGAGTTCAGAAATCTGTATAAAGTTTCTTCACGTTTTTGCACAGGTTCTTGTCGGTTTCTTCGCGCTGTTCCGCTTTATAATGGGCACAGCAAAACACATCAACCAGCGCGCAGCGCAAGGAGGAAACCGACTATGTTCGCCACCTGGATACTATGCGTCTTTATCATGCTCGTCATTCCCGCCGTCACCGCGCAGACCGGCTATCTTCGCCTGAAAAGCTGCGCTGCGTTTGACGCGGAGCGCGGCTATCACAGCGCTTTGGCGCTCTCAAGCCCCGAGGCGTGGGCCTACGCGCAGAAGGCCAGCAGCATGAGCTACCTCGTCACCGGTATCGTGATGGCCGTGCTTTCGCTGCTCATCGCCTA
Organism: Clostridiales bacterium; assembly: GCA_022776785.1. Taxonomy (GTDB): domain Bacteria; phylum Bacillota; class Clostridia; order Christensenellales; family Aristaeellaceae; genus Ventricola. Next base: position 7,394 of record JALFHA010000336.1, read on the forward strand.
CGGCCTGCCGACGGATTCCCCGCTGACACTGTTCATCTTCACGGGAACGATCGTGCTATTCCAGTCCGCCGCCGTCATCGTACTGATCTCCTGCGTAGAGAGCGGACTGCGCAGGCGCTTTGGCAAGAAGACCGCCGAATAACCGCTCCTTCACACGCACAGCAAGCGCGCTCTCCGGTTTGCCGGGCCGTCATGGCCGGGGCTCCGGAGAGCGCGCGTTTCTTTATTCGTCCTAAGCGCCGAGCATGAAGGCAGAAACCGCCTCCTCGAGCTGCTCAAGCGTGAACAGCGTATTGACCTGCGCGCGCAGCCTTGCCGCGTCGCGCATCCCGCGCACATAGCAGACCACATGCCTGCGCATCTCGCGCACGGCCACGGCCTCGCCCTTGAGCTGCGCAAGCATCCGCGCATGGCGCAGAAGCACATCGAGCTTTTCCTGCGGGGAGGGGCTTTGGGGCGCTCTGCCTGCCATCGCGTCGGCAATCTGCCCGAAGATCCACGGATTGCCCTGCGCCGCGCGTCCCACAGCCACGCCGTCGCAGCCCGTCTCCTCGAGCATCCGCAGCGCATCGGCGGCGCAGGTCACGTCCCCGTTTCCCACCACGGGGATGGACACGCGCTCCTTGAGCCGCCGGATGGCGCTCCAATCGGCGCGTCCCTCATAATACTGGCTGCGCGTGCGCGCGTGCAGCGTGAGCATCGCCGCGCCGCTCTCCTCGGCAAGCTGGCCAAGCAGCAGATACGCTTCGCTGCCCGCCTCAAAGCCCAGCCGCAGCTTGACGCTCACGGGCACATGGGAGGCCTTCGCCACGGCGCGCACGATGTCGGCGGCCAGAATCGGGTCGCGCAGCAGCGCGCTGCCCTCGCCGTTGCCCACGATCTTGGGCACGGGGCAGCCCATGTTGATATCGAGCATCGCATAGCGCCCATCCCGCGTGAGCGCCTCGGCGGCACGCGCCATGATCTCCGGCTCATGGCCGAAGATTTGCAGCGCGATGTGCCCGGACTCCGCGGGGTCTGTCGCCAGCAGCTCGCGCACGGCGCGGCTGTCCTTCGGCGCGAGCAGATAGCCCTTTGCGCTGACCATCTCGCTCGTAGCCATCGGGCAGCCCAGCTCATGGCAGATCACGCGGTAGGGCATGTCCGTGACCCCGGCCATCGGCGCAAGCATCGCGCCCTGCCTGAGAAAATCAAATGTCATCGTCATCCATCGCGGCGCCTGGGCGCCAAGCTCCTATCGTTCAAATCCGGCATGCTGCCAGCTGCACCACCGACGTACCCATGTAATACTGACTTGCACTTAAAAGCTCGAATATAAGCGCGAAGCGAAGAAGGGAGTTTGAGGGATGAAATCCCTCAAGCAGGTTTGGGCGGCAGCCCAATGTTCCCTTATTGTTCAAAAGAAAAAGCAGTTTCAGAGCAGGATG